>JBFJWR010000126.1:0-8198 GCA_041623535.1 Pseudomonadales bacterium | reverse complement strand
GCAACTGTCCGGGAAAACCGTCCTGGTGACACCGCGCCTGCCCGGCGGACACGACATGCATCCGGGTCCGGATGCATGTACGGCAATCGGCAGTTTTCTCGGACAAATCCATGCCCGGGTACGCCCCAGGAGCATTCAGCGGGCGGACCCGCGTGGGCTGGACTGGCTGCTGGTGCAGGTCAGCCAGCAAACTGCGGACGAAGTCGCCGGGCCACCCCCGCCATGGCAGCAGGCCGCCACCCGGCTGGCGGCCAGCCGCACGACGCTGGCCACGCTTCCCACCGGCACCTGTCATGGCGACCTGTTTCGCGACAATGTCCTGTTTCTGCAGGGCGAACTGACCGGAGTGATCGACTGGTATAACGCGGCCACGGCAACGCTCGCCTATGACCTGGCCATCGTGCTGAATGACTGGTGCCTGGATGCAAACGGGGCGATGGATGCGGACCGCACCCGTGCACTGCTGCGTGGCTATGTACGGGAACGGCCGCTCAGCCGTGAAGAATGCCTGGCCATGCCCGACCTGCGGACCTGGGCAGCACTGCGCTTCTGGACCTCCCGCACACTAAGCCAGCAGGCGGAACGGTCCCGCAGCAGCGACCCGGATCACGACGAAATCTATCGTGGCAAAAATCCTGGCGAACAGCTGCGCATTCTCGAACGGATGATGGCTCAGTCGGATCAGGGGCTGTGGCGCCAACTGGCCGACAGCCTGTAGAGGTCCGCCGTCAGGAAGAAGGCTCTTCCTGCGTGGGGGTCGTAAACTTGAGTTCAGCATAGGCATTCGCCGCCCGCTCACTCGGTGCAGAATCCGGATTCTGGGTGGTAATTCCTTTCAATTCATCCACATGGCGCCAGTGTGACCAGAGCACATGATCCAGATAGTCGACGATGGTCATGTCGAAATCCAGCGCCCGTTTCTTCAACTCTTTGCGAGTATTCTTGCGAATCGGGGTGTTGACCGGTTTTTCCTTCATGTAGGAACTGCCTCTAAATCCAGTGATGTGCTGAGCGGAAAACGAATCCAACCGGGATTCTACCGTTCAAGAATTTTCGCACAATTCTTTCGAATTTCCACTCTTTTCTTAAGTCGAATGTTCGCTTCTTATGAGATTTCAGCCCGGCTGCAGGTAGAAAACGCCGAAATAATCGCGTGCATCAGTCCATGCCTGCGTCACCCGGAAGCCGCTTTGTCCCGCCAGCTCCTGTACCTGCCGCACGGTATATTTGTAGGAATGCTCGGTGTGTATGGAATCGCCGGCCCGAAAGGCAAAGCGCTCGCCCGCCACCGTGACCACCTGGTCAGCCGTACTGTCCAGGTACATTTCGACACGCTGCTTCTGTTCGTTATAGATCGCCCGATGCGTAAAGCGGTTCAGGTCCAGGTTGCCGCCGAGCACACGCTGCACATGCCGCAGCAGGTTGCGGTTGAAAGCCGCGGTCAGGCCCTGCCGGTCGTTGTAGGCCTGCTCCAGCACGTGGCGATCCTTGACGAGGTCCACGCCCAGCAACAGGCCGCCGTCGTCTCCCACCAGCCTGCGCACCCGCGCCAGGAACTGGCTCGCATCCGGCGGTTCAAAATTACCAATGCTGGAACCAGGAAAGAATGCCACCCGGTGACCGGGCGCGACCAGCGTCGGCAGTTCCAGCGCCAGCGAGTAGTCCAGGCAGGCGGCATGCACTTCCAGCCATGGGTAATCCTCGGCGAGGTCCGCCGCCGCACGGGCCAACTGGTCCTGTGAGATGTCCAGCGGCACATAGGCCTGCGGACGGATCGCCTCTAGCAGCAGGCGGATCTTGGTATTCGTCCCGCTGCCAAATTCGATCAGCGTGCAGGAGGTGCCCACGCATTCGGCGATTTCTGCACCATGGTGGCGCAGCAGGCTGATCTCGGTGCGCGTCGGGTAATACTCGGGCAGCGCCGTGATGGCGGCAAAGAGGCGCGAACCCAGGGCATCATAAAAATACTTCGGTGGCAGCCGGCGCGGGCGTGCCTGCAAACCGGCCAGCACCTCGGCGCGCATGTCGGCCAGCACCGGCTTGTGGTCATACAGGTAAGCGGTTCCGCGGCGGGTTGGGAGCAGTTTCATTGCCGGCCCCCGCGTCGGGGGGCATCCGGCGGTGATAGCGCCAGGCGTATCCCGGAGAACTGCCAGCGATCACGTGGATAAAAAAAGTTTCGGTAGCTGGCGCGCAGGTGATCCTGAGGCGACACGCAGGAACCGCCACGCAGAACAAACTGGTTGCACATGAATTTACCGTTGTACTCACCCAGTTCACCGCGCATGGGTACGAAGCCCGGGTAGGGGCTGTAACTGCTGGCGGTCCATTCCCAGGCGTCTCCGAACATCTGCTGCGCTCCGGCACCGGTGGCAACAGCCGGGACTGGCGCCAGCCTTCCCGTTTCCCGGAAATTACCTTCCACCGGGCAGTCGCCGGCCGCACATTCCCATTCCGCCTCGGTCGGCAGCCGCGCTCCGCACCAGCGGGCGTAGGCGTCCGCCTCGTAATAGCTGACATGCGCGAGCGGTGCCTGCAGTGGCAGGGGCTGCATGCCATGCAGTGTGAAGTGCGCCCATTCCGCGCCTTGCTGCTCCCAGTACAGTGGCATTTCCCAGCCGGCCGCCTGTCGCTCGGCCCAGCCATCCGACAACCACAACTCGGGACGCTGATAGCCACCGTCGTCGATGAACTCCAGGTACTCGTGATTGCTTACCAGGCGACTGGCCAGGCGAAATGGCGCCAGCAGTACGCGGTGCCGCGGCCGTTCGTTATCAAAACAAAACTGCTGCCCGTCGTGACCGATCAGCACCTCGCCTGCCGGATAATCCAGCCAGTCCCAGGTTCCCGGCGCAGCGACAACGGCGCATCCGGAATGCCCTGCATATGCCGGTCGCAGCGGGTTCAGGGACAGGCAGTACTTCAGATCTGTCAGCATCAGTTCCTGGTGCTGCTGCTCGTGCTGTATGCCCAGCTCTATGCGCTGCTGCAGTTCTTCGCCCGCGTTGCCGGACTGCAACAGGGTTTCCAGGCGCTGACGAATCTCGTGACGATAGCGGAATACCTCGGCCACGGTGGGCCGGCTCAGCAGGCCACGCCGGGCACGCGGATACTGCACACCGATACCGTTGTAGTAGGAATTGAAAAGATGCCGGTATTGCGGCCAGGGAGATTGGTAGTCCGCGTCTGCCACGGCCAGCACGAAGGTCTCGAAATACCAGGCGGTATGGGCGAGGTGCCATTTGACCGGGCTGACTTCCGGCATAGCCTGCAGACCATAGTCTTCGATCTGCAATGGCGCACACAGCTGCTCGGACGCCTGGCAGGCCCGCAGAAACCTCGCCTGCAGGGTATCGCCGTCGCGCGACTGCTCTAGCGTTTTGCCGAAACCTGCCATGGAGGGTCTGCCCTGGGTGGTGCACTGCTTATTGTAGCGAAGCGCAGCACCGTGAACGAGGAAACGAGGGTGGCTCAGCGCGTGCCGATTACTTTGAACGGGTAATGGTGCAGTAACAGTTTCAGCGCGCGCTGCAGATTTTCACGACCAACCGGCGGACGCAGAATGGCGGCAAAATCACCTGCCGGGTTGACGAGCGCCAGGTGCGCGCTGTGATCGACCTGGTAGTTTTCCCCATCACCGGGGACCCGCGCAAAGATAGCATTGAACAGGCGGGCAAAGGCCGCCATTTCCGGCACCGTTCCGGTGAGACCGCGAACACGCGGGTCGAAATAATCGAGGTAGTTGCGCAGGTGCTCAGGCAGATCGCGGGCCGGGTCCACACTGGCCATCCAGACCTGCAGGCGTTGCTGCTCGGGCTCCGGCAGCGCACGCCAACTGGCGGCGATCTCGGCCAACGTGGTGGGACAGACATCCGGGCAATACGTGAAACCAAAGAACACGACCGTCCAGCGGCCCTGCAGGTCGGCATTTACGACCGGGCTCCTGTCGGTACCGGTCAGGCTGAAAGGCGGCAGGGTGCGTGCCGCAGGAAATACGTAGAGGCCCAGTTGCTCCAGTTCGTCCGCATGCACCTGTGCTGGCAGGGTAAGCCGCCAGGCGAACAGTCCTGCAACCAGGGCGGCTCCGGCAGCAAGCAGGAATGCCGTGGTTCCAACCGATCCTTTCATATCAACTCGGACAAGGCAGCGAAAATCAGATGGCGTTTGTGAGCAGCAGCAGGTAGTGATCCAGCAGCAGCGCCAGGAACAGCAACATCAGGTAGACGATGGAGAACCGGAACATCTGCATGGCGAGCGCCGGCTCAGGATGGCGGTACAGGACCACTGCCAGTTGCAGGAAACGCAGGTTCAACAGGAACACACCGACCAGATAAAGAAGACCGCTCATTCCGGTGACATACGGCAAAAGGCTGACGGCGAACAGGATCAACGTATAAAGCAGGATATGCAGGCGGGTGTATTCCTCGCCATGGGTCACCGGCAGCATGGGGATATTCACCGCTGCGTATTCTTCCTTGCGCGCCAGCGCCAGCGCCCAGAAGTGCGGCGGTGTCCAGGCGAAAATAATCAGCACCAGCAGCAGGCCGTGACCTTCGACCGCGCCAGTGACTGCCGTCCACCCCAGCAGGGGAGGAGCAGCGCCGGCCAGTCCGCCGATCACGATGTTCTGCGGCGTGGCACGCTTGAGGAATACGGTATAGATCAGCGCATAGCCGATCAGCGAAGCCAGCGTCAGCCAGGCAGTCAGCGGATTGACCCAGCCATACAGCAACACCGTGCCGGCCAGGCCCAGCACCAGGGCAAACACCAGTCCCTGCGCGGGTGCGATGCGGCCCCGGGCAATGGGTCGACCACTGGTTCGCGCCATGCGCGCATCCACGGCCCGGTCGAAGATGTGATTGATTGCCGCTGCCGACCCCGCGCACAGGCCGATGCCTGTCGTGGCAAACAGCACCAGGAGCGGATCGATGGCGCCCGGGGTCGCCAGTAACATGCCGATAATGGCAGTCAGCAGCATCAGGGCGACGACGCGTGGCTTGCACAGTTCCAGGTAATCACGCCACACAACGCGGGTGACGGCGGAGGTCGAGCCACTGGTATTCATGTTGCTTGTCCGGCCATCCGGTAGAGACGGTGATTGACGGCCACCAGTACCAGTAACAGGCTGGCCCCGCCGGCATTGTGTGCGACCGCTACCGCAAGCGGCAGGCTGGCCAGCACATTCATCACGCCCAGGCTCAGCTGGATCACCAGCACCCCGGCAAGCAGGGCAAGCTGCGCGCGAAGCAGGCCATTGTATGGGGAAAATATGATCAATACCATGAGGCGCAGCAGGACCAGGGTCACCAGCACGGCCCCCAGGCGGTGGGTGATATGTATGGCCACCCGCGCCGGATGCTCCAGCTGGCCACCCAGGTAATTCGGGCCAATCTGCTGGGTCATATCAAACCCGGCTGCAAAATCGGCTTCCGGCCACCACTCGCCATGACAGGTGGGCAGATCGGTGCATGACAGGGCGGCATAGTTGGAACTGGTCCAGCCACCCAGCAATATCTGCAGAATAACCACGACAAGCGCAATGGATGCCCAGCGACGCAGACCGGCCAGGCGCGCCGGATCGTTCACGGCGACGGTTCCGGACGACTGGCGCAGGCGCAGCACCAGCAGCAGCAACAGCGACAGCGTTGCAAATCCACCCAGGAGATGGGCCACCACCACTTGCGGCCACAGCTTCAGCGTGACCGTCCACATGCCGAAAGCCGCCTGCAGGATCACCAGCGCAAGAAGCGCAAAGGTATGCCGAACCGGGTATCCCGCCATGCTGCGGTGACGCCAGCCGAGGACCGCCAGCGCGAGAATGAACAGGCCCAGGGAGCCGGCAAAATAACGATGAACCATTTCCGGCCAGCCTTTGTCGGCTTCCACCGGATGGTCCGGGAATCTCGCTTCGGCGTGCGCCACATCCACCGGATGCTCGGGCACGGTCAGAAATCCGTAACAACCGGGCCAGTCCGGGCAGCCCAGCCCGGCATCGACCAGGCGCGTGTAGGCACCCAGTACAACCACCACCATGGCCAGTGCGGTGGCGAACAACGCAAGTCGATAGCCCGGTAAACGTGATGCCGTCATCTAACCGACCCTCGAAACCTTGAGCAGTCGCCGCAAGTCATCCAGCAACGCGCGCGGCTCATCCTGCGCGGTGTAGCGCAGAATAATATTTCCCAGGGGATCCGCCAGGTAGATCGCAGGCAGACCTTCCGGCACCGCGCACTGTTGGCTGTCACCCGGGCAGCGGAGAAAAGTCAGGCCCGGAACCTCGGCCCGGGCCCAGGATTGCACGGCCTCAGTCGCCGGTGCGCCCAGGCTGAGGTAATACCGCTTGACGCGGTTTAGCTCGCGACCGAGCGCAATCTGTGACTGGCGCGCGTGATGCACCATGTTCTGGCAGTTGCTGTCGCAATCTGCGGTGCCAACATACAGCAGCTTCCAGCCGGACTCGGGACCCAGTTCCCATTCCCGGCCGGCTTCCAGAAACTGCCACTCCGTAACCGGCAGGGCGCGCGGCGGATCGAGCAGTTCGCCATTATTGGTGCGCCCCGTGGGGATGCCCAGGTCGGCGAAATACATGACCATTGCCAGCAATACCGGAACCAGGGCCACGGCAAACAGGGCCAGCAGGCTGCGACGCCCGCGTTGTACGTCAATTTCTTCCAGGGGTTTCGACTGGTTCATTTCATTCATCAGGTTTGGGTCTCGGTGGTCGATGGCGCCGATAGGCGACCAGCGTCATGACAAAAAAAGCCAGCGCCAGGGAAAACCATTGCACGGCATAACCGCGGTGACGGTCCGGGCCGATGCCGGCGGGCGGCCAGTCCAGTCGCAGGGCACCAGCGCCGCTGTCACGCAGGCGCAGGATCACGGGTTCCAGGCGCAGGCCAAAATGGGCGCCTATGATATCGGCTTGCAGATAAGGTACAACCGGTGTGTCGGACATCGCGGCCCGCAACGCTTCCTCCAGGCTGCCCAGCAAGGGGCGCGGGCCGTGGTAAATCTCGGCACGAATGCCGCCCGATGCTTCTCCGGCCGGGGGCAGCGGCATACGGCTACGATCGCCGGCAAATGGCATCCAGCCGCGGTTCACCAGCACTACGCGACCACTGCTCTGCTCGCGGAACGGCGTAACCACTTCCAGGCCGGCGCGACCGCCGCGGGTCCGATTATCGAGAAACAGACTGTATTCGTGCAGATACTGCCCGTCCAGATTGACCGGCTGTAATTGTGCCGCCGAACCGGACAGTGCGGCGATAGTCCCTGCCGGGGCCTGCGCTGCATTGTGACCCCGCAGGGCGAGAAACGTCTCTTTCTCGCCGGCCCGCTCCAGTTGCCAGAAGCCCAGCGCCGCGCACAGGCAGATACTCAGCACCATCAGTGGCAGCCACCAGTGCGACGGACCGGTCATCAAAAGCCCACCAGGATGGGTGGATTGACTTTGGCGCGCCGCATACCTAACGTGCGCCTTCCTCCGAAACAATCCGGCATTGCAATTATGTGGCTGAAAGTTGTCATCGTGATCCTGCTGATCGGGGCGCTGATCAGCCTCGGCAGTGCCATGGTGTTTCTGATCCGTGACCAGGGTAAGCGGGAGCGAACCAAGAACGCGCTCTTCGTGCGTGTGTCCCTGTGCGCGCTGATCGTGATTCTGATCATTTACGGATTTGTCAGTGGCCAGCTTTCCCCGCATTCACCATACGGCCTGACCCCCGAAACCGGCACCCAGCCCTGATTCAGCGCCGGGCGATTCTGCTCATGACGCTCGTTTTGACCAAAACCGGGTTCTGCGGCTTACCCGACGTCCCGATCAGACAACGTAGACAAAGATAAACAACCCGATCCAGACCACGTCCACAAAGTGCCAGTACCAGCAAACCGCTTCAAAGGCGAAGTGATTGTCGGCATCAAAGTGGCCCTTGATCACGCGGATCAGCATGATTGCCAGCATGAGTGTCCCGATGGTCACGTGCGCCCCATGGAAGCCGGTCAACATGAAGAAAGTCGTGCCATAGATGCCGCTTTCCAGCGTCAGTCCCAGTTCGGTGTAGGCAACAACGTATTCATGGGCCTGGTAATACAGGAAGATGGCGCCCAGCAGAACCGTCACCGCCAGCCAGATTTTCACCAGCTTGCGGTTGTTCTTCTTCAGCGCGTGGTGCGCAAAGGTTGCCGTGAAACTGGAGGTC
>JBFJWR010000125.1:0-8249 GCA_041623535.1 Pseudomonadales bacterium | reverse complement strand
GTAGCAGATCAAGCCGCGTTGCATCCCCATAATAAATCTCGTTACCAAAACTGCGGACGAAATCAACATGGGCGGGATTGATTTCGAGCGCTGTAAACGGAATACCCCGGATTGCCAGGATGCGGCCAATGATCTGCCCAAACCGGCCGAAACCGGCAATGATCACCGGCCGGCTCTCGTGCTGAATCTCGTCGAATGGAGCCTCGGTCTGACCTCGATGCAACAGTGCCTCGAGCAGCATGAACAGGAACGGCGTCGTTGCCATCGACAAGGTTACGACCAGGACGGTAAGCCTCATGGTTTCCGTCGGCACCAGGTCCGCGCTCACTGCCACCGCCAGTAGCACAAATGCAAATTCGCCGCCCTGTGAAAGCAGTACCGCGGTGCGAAACTGGTTGCCCTCTTTCAGGCCATACAGATGAGCAATGGTTACCAGGGTCACGACCTTCACCGCAACCAGGGCCAGGGTCAACGCGATAACGAGCAGCGGCGACTCCCACAGGAGTTGCAGATCTGCCGACATGCCCACTGCAATAAAAAACAGGCCAAGGAGCAAGCCCTTGAATGGCATGACGTCCGTTTCCAACTGGTGCCGGTACTCGGAGTCCGCGACGATCATGCCGGCGATAAACGCACCCAGGCCCATTGAAAGTCCCGCGCTGTGCATGCCCAGTGCTGCGCCGGTGACAATCGCGAGGCTTGCCGCGATAAAGAGCTCGTGGATGCCGGTCGACGCGATGATTCGCAGCAGCGGCCGAATCGCATAACGGGCTGCGACGAGACCCACGACCACTGCGAGTAACAGCCAGGGATTGAATTGCCCGCTGCCAGCACCCTGGATACTCAGAATGGTGATGACCGGAATGACTGCAATGTCCTGGAACAGGAGTATGCCAAAGCCGGCCCGACCGTGGGCGTGGTTGAGCTCCTTTCTCTCTCCCAGCAGTTGCAGGACAAAGGCAGTGCTCGACAGTGCCAGCGAGAACCCCAGTATCAGCGCGGCCAGCAAAGGCTGTCCAAGCAATGACAGGAGCAACGCCAGGATCACGGTCGTCACCACGACCTGCGCAGAGCCCAGGCCGAAGACAGCCTTCCGCATGACCCAAAGACGTTTTGGTTGTAGTTCCAGGCCGATGATAAACAGCAGCAGGACCACGCCGATCTCAGAAAAGTGCAGGATGTTTTCCGTGTCGGTAACGAAACGGAGTCCGCTCGGCCCGATCATCACTCCGGCCACGAGATAACCAATTACCGAGGACAGTCCCAGGCGGTTCATCAACGGTACCACCGCCAACGCAGCGATGAGGTACACGAAGAACTCGGTTAGAAATGGCATTCCGCGTGTATCCCTGGTTTACCTGTACGCAGTGGAGCAACTCCGAACTACGAGTCTAGTCCGGGAACCGGGTGCGGGGGATCAGGGGGGTGGCGATCTCTCCGGCCAGAACAGCAGCAGCCGGATCGTCAGGAACGCCGGTCGCCTTCCTGGCGACGTATCACCATCTGCCACGATCCGCCGGACCCATGATAGGTATCTGCGAACAGGCGATAGATGGATCCGCACACCGGGCATTCGAAATAGTAATCCACGATGTCGCCCCAGGCATTGGTTTCGGCAAGTGCGCGGAAGGAACCCGGCTCACAGTTTCTGACCTGACCGGCAGGCAGGTAGTTGCTTTCCCGCAGCGTGTCCTCATCCAGGTGGCCGATAATCACGCCGATGATCTGCTGCAGGTCGCGGGGCTTGCGAACCCTGCATGCCCGATTGGCGGGTGCGCAGTGCAGGCACATCAGAAACTTCATTTTATGCCCACAGTCTGGTTCAAGAGGTCTGAGTGATTGTATACCGATCAGCCATCTAATGGCGGGACCGGGTCGAAATGGTCATTTCAAAATAACTCTGACCCGTGGCTCGAAGTTTGTGGGCCGGCCAGGCGGCATTTCACGCATTGGCTGCGGAAAGCCTGGCATTGGGTTTCGATTGGCTATTCTGTCTTACACGGTCTGCATTGCTGGCCGCCGTAAAGCGTACTTTCATCCGCACCGACTGAACGTCCCGATACATGCGAGGTTGGCAACATGCAGAACATCCTACTGATTTCCGGCACCAGCCGTCCGGATAATTTCACCGCGCGTGCCCTGCGGGTCGTGGCGACCGAACTGGAAAAGCGCGATGTGACCATCAGGCAAATCGATGCACGAAACATTTCGCTGGGCTTCCCCGGACAACCGGAAACGCCTGATGCCGGGCGGTTGCGTGATGCGGTTTCCGCTGCGACAGCAATTGTTCTGGCGACCCCCGAATATCACGGCACTTTTTGCGCAATGACCAAACTGATTATTGAGAATCTCGGATTTCCTTCGGTTCTCGGCGGTAAACCGGTGGCGCTGGTGGGGGTTGCCGCGGGGCGGATAGGAGCGATCAAAGCGCTTGAACAATTAAAAGGTGTGCTGTCTCACGTTGGAGCGATTGTTGTTCCCGGGGCTGTGTCCATCGCCGGTGTGCAGGCAGTGTTCGATGCCGAAGGTCATTGTACGGACTCAGCCAGCGAACAGGCGCTGCAGAATGCCGCGGGTAACTTGCTGGATTTTCTGTCCCAGTATGTTTGTCCTGCGCACCGCCTGGCAGAAATGGAGCGCGCTGTACGTGACGGCAATACGCCCTGGGCCACCACGGTCTGAGTACATCCGACCCCTTGGCACAGGCACTCGGCGGTGCCTGTCGTTCACACCACCAGCACTTTCGCGCCGCGTGTGCCGCCGCGTTTCAGTTCCAGCAGCGCGCGGTTGGCTTCGGTCAAGGGGTATTCCTCGACATCGGGGTGAATGCCCGCCCCGGCCGCGAGCGCCAGGAACTCCCGTACGTCACGGCGGCTGACGTTGGCAACGCTCTTGATTTCCTTTTCCTGCCAGAGATGCGCAGGATAATCCATGCGCAACAGTGCGTCCTTGTCGCGGTCTTCCTTGCGGATCGCGTTGATCACCAGCCGCCCGCCAGGTTCCAGAAATTCCAGGGCCGCCATGACCGGTTTCCAGGCGGGCGTTGTGTCTATGATTGCGTGCAGTTTTTCGGGCGGTCGTTCACCGCTTTCGCCGGCCCACACGGCACCCAGTTCCCGCGCGAAATTGCGCTCTGATTCGCTGCGGGCGAACACGTATATCGCGCTGCGGGGAAAACGGTACTGCGCCATTTTCAACACCAGGTGCGCGGAGGCGCCGAAACCGGTCAGTCCCAGCCGCTGGCCGTCCTGCAAACCGGTAAGACGCAGGGAACGGAAGCCGATGGCGCCCCCGCACAGCAACGGCGCCGCCTGCACATCCGTCAATGAGGATGGTATCGGGTAGGCAAAGTCCTCGTTTACCGTCATGAACTCCGCATAGCCACCATTGACATCGCGACCAGTGGCGCGAAAGTCCGCGCACAGGTTTTCGTCGCCCGCCCGGCACTGCGCGCAGGCGCCGCAGGCGGAATGAATCCAGGCCACGCCAACCCGGTCGCCGTTCCGGAAACGGCCCGCGTTGGCGCCACGCTTCACCACGGTGCCGACCACCTGATGGCCGGGAATAACGGGCAACTGCGGCGGCGGTGTACGGCCCTCGATCTCGTCCAGTTCGGTGTGACAGACCCCACAGGCATGAACCCGCACCAGGATCTGCCGTTGACCCGGGATGGGCGTGTCCAGTTCGGCGGCGGCCAGCGGATTCGTACACTGCGCCAGGTCACCGAGCGCCTGCAGCAGCATGGCTTTCATGCCGGTACTCCTGTAAGTGATTTTTACAGTATGCGTCCAAACCCAGCCCTCAACGCAATCCACCTGCCGGAGGGTACGTACAACCCCGACCCGGTCATGCCGGGCATTAATTGATCACTGCATCAATACTGCCTACGACATCCAGTGCAGACTTGCCACTGCGGTCTGGTGCCAGAGCGCCTCTGACTTCTGCTCGCCCTCTTCCCATACCTGTTCGAGCTGCGCTTTCAGGTGATCCAGTCGCTCGTTCAGGTTGATTTTCTCGGCGTACTTTTCTACCTGGCCCTTCACGCGGGCTACCTGGCCTGATTTCTTCCTGGCGGCTTTTTCGCCGGCTGCTTTCTTCGCGGTATTGCCTGACTTGGCCATCGTGTTTTCTCCTCACTTGATCCGCTGGCATGTCTCCCCAAACGAAGATTGCACAACATTGAGACCGGACTCATTGAGTTGCATCAACTGCATAACGAATTGCCGCGGCGATGCGCCGGGGGGGATGGTCGGGTACCGCGGGCGGCGTCAAGTTACCCATGAACGTGCAGCCGGGTGGTCGCAATCGCCCGCCTGACAATGAGGCGGGCGAACAGGCGGGCTGCCTGGTGTATCCGGGCTACCCAATCTCGATTTTGCGCGCTTCCGCAGACCTGGATTTCTTGCTCTTGGGCAGGCGCAATTCGAGAACGC
The DNA here is from genome assembly GCA_041623535.1 of Pseudomonadales bacterium. GTDB lineage: Bacteria > Pseudomonadota > Gammaproteobacteria > Pseudomonadales > JBFGWM01 > JBFJWR01. The sequence continues at coordinate 3,816 of JBFJWR010000125.1, read as the reverse complement.
CGTCGCGGTAGCTCGCCTTGAGGTCGCTGGCCTGCACGTTGTCCGGCAGTGCGAACATGCGCCGGAATGAACTGTAGTTCCATTCCCGCCGCATGAAGTTTTCCTCTTCCTTGCTGGCCTCCTCCTTCTTTTCGGCGGAAATCACCAGTTCGTCCTCGGTCACCGACACATCGATCTCGTCCTTGCCGAAACCGGGAGCAGCAATTTCCAGCAGGTAGCTGTCCTTGGTTTCCTTGACGTTGACGGCGGGGGTCAGATCCCGGTTCAACAACGAAGGGCCGAACAGATCGTCATTGTCGAAGAAGTTGTTGAAGAAGCTCTGGAACGACGGCAGATGGCTGCTGCCAAGGCGCATGGGCGAAGACATTGGAACTCTCCTTATCCACCCGGATTGGTGTTGGCTACCTGTTCAGAATATTCCTGCCCACGGGACAGTGCTTGATCTGCGTCAAAGTTCGCGCATATCACGGGCCAACGACGATCTGTCGGATCAATGGTCCGGGGGGATTCGAATCTGACCAGTTGTCTCATGGAGGTACCGGGTCGAAGAGCTTATTTTAGAATCACCCCGACTCCCCGGCACCCAGGCGGGCCAGGAAGGCCGCTTCGTCGAGCACCTCGATGCCGAGCTTTGCTGCCTTTTCGAGCTTGGATCCGGCATCCGCTCCCGCCACCACGCAGTGGGTTTTCTTGGAAACGCTGCCGGCAACCCGGGCGCCCAGTGCTTCCAGGCGTTCGGCCGCTTCGTCGCGGGTCAGGGTTTCCAGCTTTCCGGTCAATACCCAGGTCTGCCCCGCCAGTGGCAGGTGGGCGGTGCCCTGGGGTTCGCCCTCTTCCCAGTGCACGCCGGCCTCGCACAGGCGACGCACGATCTCCAGGTTCCTGGTATTGGAAAAAAAATCATGCAGATGCGCAGCCACCACGGCACCGACATCCGGCACCTGTTGCAAGGCGTCCAGATCAGCTTTCATCAGGGCATCCAGTGATCCGAAGGCACGGGCAAGATTCTTGGCTGTCGATTCGCCCACCTCGCGTATGCCCAGTGAATAGATAAACCGGTTCAAGGATGTGGCACGCGCAGCATCCAGTGCCGCCACCAGGTTCTGCGCGGACTTTTGCCCCATGCGCTCCAGTTCGGCGAGCGTAGTCACATCCAGCTGAAACAAGTCAGCCACGTCGTGCACCAGTTCCCGTTCCACCAGTACATCCACAAGACGTGCACCCAGGCCTTCAATATCCAGAGCCTTGCGCGAAGCAAAATGCTGTATGCCCTCGCTGCGCTGCGCCCGGCATACCAGGGCACCGGTACACCGTGCCGCAGCCTCACCCTCGTTGCGCACCACCGGTGACCCGCACACCGGGCACTGCGCAGGCAATTCGACCTTCCGTGCGTCATCCGGACGTTCTGTCAGCACCACACGTACGACCTGCGGAATCACGTCTCCGGCACGCCGAACAATAACGGTGTCTCCCAGCCGCACATCCAGCTTTTCGATCTCGTCCATGTTGTGCAGGGTCGCGTTGCTCACCGTGACACCACCCACGAATACCGGCTCCAGCCGGGCCACCGGGGTCAGCGCGCCGGTCCGGCCGACCTGGAACTCGACATCACGCAACACCGTGCTTTCTTCCTGCGCGGGAAACTTCCAGGCGATCGCCCAGCGCGGTGCCCGTGACACAAAACCCAGTCTTTCCTGCCGGGCCAGCGTGTCCACTTTGAACACCACGCCGTCGATCTCGTAAGCAAGCTCGGCGCGGCGGGTGAGTATCTGCCGGTAATACGCTGCGCAAGCTTCCACGCCCGCATGCACTTGCACTTCACCGTTTACCGGCAGGCCGAATGCACGCAGCCCCGTGAGAATCTCGAAGTGGGTTTCCGGCAGGGACCAGCCATCGCTAATCCCAATGCCGTAACAGAAAAACGCCAGCGGTCTGCGCGCGGTCAGCGCCGGGTCCAGCTGCCGCAGGCTACCCGCCGCCGCATTGCGCGGATTGACGAATATCTTCTCGCCCTGCTCGCGCTGCGCATCGTTCATGCGTTGAAACTCGGCCAGCGGCATGTAGACTTCACCACGCACTTCCAGCCGGCGTGGCGGCTTGCCCAGCAGCACCAGTGGAATGGACGGAATCGTGCGTACATTCAGCGTGATATCTTCGCCGTTCTCACCATCGCCCCGCGTAGCACCGCGCACCAGCCTGCCGTCTTCATACAGCAGGCTGACCGCCGCACCATCCAGTTTCGGCTCACAGCAATAAGTCACTTCCGTTTCTTCTTTCAGCCGTTCGCGCACGCGGCGATCGAAATCGAGCATGTCCTCAGCAGAAAAGGCATTGTCCAGCGACAGCATCGGCTGTTCGTGGCGCACGCTGGAAAACGCGGCCAGCGGCGCAGCGCCCACCCGTTGCGTGGGGGAGTCGGAATCAGCAAGGGAAGGATACTCGGCCTCCAGCTCGCGCAGGCGCAGCATCAGGCGATCGTAGTCAGCATCGGTGACTGCGGGATCATCCAGAACATAATAGCGGTGATTGTGCGCACGGAGTTCGTCGCGCAAAGCAGCGACTTCCGCCACTATCGCCGGATCGACGCGGGGCGACATACTCCGGTCAGACAGCGGGCCGGGGAATCAGAATCGTCATACAGTCGCCGCCTGGCGACGCATGTAGTCCTGGGCCAGCGCACGATGTCGCTCAACGGTTTCACGCTCCAGGGGCTGACGCCGTTCATCGCACAACTGCCCGCCGAGCTTGTTGGCCGTGTAGTTGGCTGTCTCGTACAGGTACTCGTAGGACTGCTCGACATTCATGCCCGGACGCATTTCCATGAAAAAGCTAAGCCCCGGAGTCGCCAGTTCATTCATGCGATCAAGGTCAAAAACTCCGGGTTCCACGGCGTTGGCGACGCTGAACTGGAGTCCGCCATCGCCCCGCACACCGGCGTGCCGATGGAACACCTGCATATCGCCATATTGCAGGCCACAGGCCAGCAGCACCTGGAGAATCTCGTCGCCACCAAAGCGCTTGCCTTCACGACCCAGCACGTAGAGAACAATCACCGGCGCATCTTCCGGCGGCCGGCCCGGCGCCTGCTCCCTGGAAGAAGCCGGCGCGGGACCCGCATGCTGCGCAGGCGGGTGATCATCGTCACTGATGGCGGAAAATCCCGCTTCGGCACCGCCCCGGCTGGTGTGTACATCCAGCGGATCCATCAGCATCGGCACCGCCCCGGACTCGTCCGCATCGGGAAGATCCAGCACCCGGGCCCGGCCAACCAGTTCACCGCCACAGGTATCGTCATCGGGAAAGGCATTCACTTCGAAGCCCTTGCCAACCTGCAACTTGATCTGGGATCGGGACCTGCGGCGCATTTCCCAAAAGCCATGCGACAGCACGGCCACTACAATCAGTGCGCCGAATACCAGTAACCACTCGCGTAGTCCGAGTTCCATCATTGCGTTCCTTTCCGCCGGTTCTCAGATCATTTCTTCGACATCCACGGATACCAGGCGGGATACGCCGGGCTCGTGCATGGTCACACCCATCAACTGCTGGGCCACTTCCATCGTAATCTTGTTGTGCGTGATCACGATAAACTGAACTTTCTCCGCCATGGCCTCCACCAGTGCGGCAAAACGCCCCACGTTTGCATCGTCGAGGGGTGCATCGACCTCATCCAGCATGCAGAACGGGGCGGGATTCAGGTTGAAAATGGAAAAAACCAGCGCAATGGCAGTCAGGGCTTTTTCGCCACCCGACAACTGCGAAAGATGCTGGTTTTTCTTGCCCGGCGTCTGCGCCCGCACCTGCACACCGGTATCG
>JBFJWR010000124.1:0-8252 GCA_041623535.1 Pseudomonadales bacterium | reverse complement strand
TTTTTCTTTCTTTTTCAATACCTTCACCCTGATATACATCGAAAACCGTGAGGTCGCGAAGCGCGGAACCGGCAACTTCGCGCACGGTCTTCAGCAGGGCGTCGGCAGGGACGGAACTGTCCACCACCACGGCCAGGTCGCGGCGCACTTCCGGATGACGGGATATCGGCGCATACGCAGGCAGCCGGCGAGTGGTCAGGCATTCCTGGTCAAGTTCCGCCAACAGCACCGGTCCTTGCAGTTCCAGTTCGTCCTGGATACGTGGATGCAGCGTTCCCAGCCAGCCGACCGGCGACTGATTCAGCAGGATGCGGGCGGTCTGTCCCGGGTGCAGCGCGGGATGCTGCGCGGCCACGAATTCGAACGCATCGGCCTGCCCGGTCAGGGCCAGCAGGCTCTCGATATCACCCTTGAGATCAAACAGATCGACCGTGGCAGCCGGCGGATTCGTGCAATTACGGGGATGACGATTGCCGGCCAGCAGCAGACCAATGCGCGGCGGCTGCTTGGGCAATTCGCCGTCGGGCAGGAACACCAGGCCGGTCTCGAACAGCCGGGTGCGCGTCGACTGGCGGCTCTGGTGGGTCTTGAGCACCCCCAGCAGGCCACTCCACAGGTCCAGCCGCATCACCGACATGTCCTCGGAAATGGGATTCGCCAACTGCACCGCGGCTTCACCGGGATGCAGCAGTGCCTGCGTCACCGGTGATACAAAGCTATAGGTGATGGCCTCGTAAAACCCGCGCCCTGCCAGGTGGCGGCGCAGGGCTGGCAATTCCAGTTTGCGTTCGGCCACGGGTAACGCGCCGCCGGCACCGGCTGGCCACGAAAGACCCACCGTGTTGTAGCCCTTGATGCGCGCGACTTCCTCGATCAGGTCTTCTTCACGCTCGATATCGAAACGCCAGCCCGGTGGCGTCACCTGCCAGCTGCCGTCCCCGCCCTTTTCTTCCGCACACTGCATACCAAGGCGGGTGAAAATGGCCAGCAGCACATCGTCTGCGTCTTCCAGTTCGAGAATGCGCCGCAGCCGGGGCAAACGAACCTGCACCGGATTACGCTGCGGCTGGTGCGCTGCAGACGCGGTGGTCGTAACCGGACCTGCCTGTCCGCCGGTGATCTCCAGCAACAGTTCGGTGGCCCGTTCGATCGCACGTGCCGGCAGTGCTGCATCAACGCCGCGTTCAAAACGATGGGAGGAATCGGTGGACAGTCCGTAGCTGCGCGCCTGGCCGGCAATCGAAAGCGGTGAGAAATGAGCGCTTTCCAGGAACACCCGGCTGGTGGTCGCGGATACACCGGAGTGCTCGTCGCCCATCACGCCCGCCAGTGCCAGCGGCGCCTGCTCATCGCAGATCAGCAGCGTGTCTGCACGCAGTTCCACTTCGTTGCCGTCCAGCAGGCGCAGCTTCTCGCCCACCTTGGCACGCCGCACATGAATGCCGCCCTTTAAAACATCCAGATCGAACGCGTGTAACGGCTGACCTGTTTCCAGCATTACGTAGTTGGTGATATCGACCACCGCATCGACGCTGCGCAGGCCCGCGGATTCGAGTCGCGCCAGCAGCCAGTCGGGTGCGGGACGGCTGTTGTCGACGCCTTCGATCACGCGACCGCAATACACCGGGCAATCCGCTGGCGCATCCACCGTGACCGGGAATGTCTGCTCGTGCGTCGCCGAAACCACGGAAGGTGCCGGCACCACGCCTTCGCGCGAAAAAATCGCGGCTACCTCGCGGGTGATCCCGTCCATGCCCAGGCAATCTCCCCGGTTGGGCGTCAGGTCGATGGCGATGATCGTGTCGTCGCCGGCCGGCTCGGTGGTATCGACTTCCAGTCCGGCCATGGTCAGGCCTTCGACCAGGGTGGCGGTATCGATGCCGTCCAGCGCAACACGCTCGCGCAACCATTTTTCGCTGATTTTCATATCGCCGGTGCCTTAAGCAAACTGCATCAGGAATTGCTGTTCGTTCTCGTAAAACAAGCGCAAATCGTTCACGCCATAGCGCAACATGGCCATGCGCTCGACGCCCACACCGAATGCAAACCCGGTGTACTCAGCAGGATCGATGCCGGACATCTCGAATACCCGCGGGTGCACCATGCCGCAGCCCATGATCTCGAGCCAGCCGGTTTTCTTGCACACGCGGCAGCCCTCGCCACGACACAGCACGCACTGAATATCGACTTCAGCCGAGGGCTCGGTGAACGGAAAATAGGAAGGCCGGAAACGCACTGCGGCATCCTGTTCAAAGAAAACGCGCAGGAACTCGGCGACCGTGCCCTTGAGCTGCGGGAAGGTCACGTCCCGATCCACCAGCAACCCTTCCACCTGGTGAAACATCGGCGAATGGGTGGCGTCGGAATCCATGCGATACACGCGTCCGGGGCAGATGACACGAATCGGGGGTTTGCCCTGCTCCATCACCCGCACCTGCACGGGTGATGTATGGGTGCGCAGCAGTCGGCCATCCACGGTGTAGAAGGTATCGTGCATGGCGCGCGCCGGATGGTGCGCGGGAATATTGAGTGCCTCAAAGTTGTGGTAGTCGTCTTCGACTTCCGGACCCTGCGCAACTTCATAGCCCATGCTCGTGAAGATGCGCTCTATGCGTTCGATGGTGCGCGTGACCGGATGCAGACCACCACAGACTTCACCGCGCCCGGGCAGGGTCACGTCCATCCACTCGGCGGCCAGTCGGGCATCCAGCGCCTGGTCACGCAGCGTGGTTTTTCGCTCGTCGATCGCCTGCTGCAGCGCTTCCTTGGCCTGGTTGATGCGCGCGCCCGCAGCCGGACGTTCCTCGGCAGATAATTTGCCGAGCGTGCGCAGCTGCGTGGTGATCGCGCCCTTCTTGCCGAGAAAACGGACCCGTTCGCAATCCAGCGCCCGCTCGTCACCGGCTGCTGCGACTGCCGCCAGCGCCTCGTTCAGGATGTTCTGCAGTTCTTCCATGGAGCTACCGTTCAGAGGAATAACGATGATGCCCGGGTAAGGCGGTACGGGAATACCGCACCGTCAGGCCGCGCCAAAAAATAGCACAAAAACGAACGGGGACAGGATGTGCTCCTGTCCCCGTTCGTGGGTCGCATTGCGGCGGGTGTGTTTGCTGGCGCGAGCCGACATCCCCACCACCGCCTGGCAGTCGGATCAGGCCGCAGCCAGGGCCGTTTTTGCTTCTTCGCAGATCGCCGCAAACGCTTGCGGCTCGTCCAGTGACAGGTGCGCGAGCACCTTGCGGTCCACTTCGACGCCGGCCAGGTTCAGGCCGTTGATCAGTCGCGAGTAACTCAGGCCGTGCAAGCGTGCGCCGGCATTGATACGCGCAATCCAGAGCGTGCGAAACTGACGCTTCTTCTGGCGGCGGTCACGGTACGCATACTGATCGGCCTTGATGACAGCCTGTTTGGCTACGCGGAACACGCGTGAGCGCGCACCGTAATAACCCTTGGCCTGCTTTAAAACTTTCTTGTGCCGCTTATGTGCGGTCACGCCTCGTTTAACGCGGGGCATATTAAATCCTCCTGAGTACCTGGGTTAGCCGTTCGGCAACATGCGCCGAACCAATTGGACATCACCCGCTTCGAGTTCTTTCTTCGCACGCATCTGGCGTTTGCGCTTGGTGCTCTTCTTGGTGAGGATGTGACTGTGAAACGACTGCTTGTGCTTATAGCCTCCGGCGGTTTTCCGGAATCGCTTGGCAGCCCCGCTGTTGGTCTTGATCTTGGGCATTTCTATCTCCGCAATTTGTCGTACTGGTTATTCAGTACGATGGGTATCGAATGATCCGGTTTCAGACTGCGAACCGGTCATCTTCTCTTACGGGGACTCAACACCATAACCATCTGCCGACCTTCCATTTTGGGTTCCATTTCGACCGTACCGTGTTCGGTAAGATCTTCCTGGACCCGCTGCAGAAGTTTCAGCCCTAGTTCCTGGTGCGCCATTTCTCTGCCACGAAAACGCAGCGTTACTTTAGCCTTGTCCCCTTCTGTCAGGAAACGTACCAGGTTGCGCAGTTTGACCTGGTAATCCCCTTCTTCAGTTCCGGGTCGGAACTTGATCTCCTTAACCTGGGTTTGCTTTTGCTTTTTGCGAGCAGCCGCCTTTTGTTTCTTCAGTTCGAAGATATGTTTGCCGTAATCCATGATCCGGCAAACCGGTGGCTCACCATCAGCGGCAATCAGTACGAGGTCCATTTCCACCGCTTTCGCTGCGGCAAGTGCCTCGGTACGGGAAACGATCCCAACCTGATTTCCGTCCTGATCAATGAGACGCACAGTTAGCGCCTCTATGAGTTCATTTATCGGTGGTATCCGATCCGACTGACTTCTGATGTCCCGCTTTATGACTCAAGCTCCCTGCTGTTTAACATTTCGACCCAGGCATGCCGCGTCTGCGGTCATGCGCTCTGCCAGCTCATCTACTGACATGCCACCCAGTTCCACCCCACCACGCAAACGCACGGCAACCGTGTTGGATTCCACTTCCCGGTCACCGACGATTAGAAGGTAGGGTACTTTGGATAGCGTGTGCTCGCGGATTTTATAGCCGATCTTTTCATTTCTCAAGTCAGAATCGACCCGGAAGCCCTTGTTTCTCAAGGTTTCCCGAACTTTCTCGACATATTCGGCCTGCGCGTCGGTGATATTGAGCAATACCGCCTGAACCGGCGCCAGCCACAAGGGGAAGGCGCCCTCGTATTCTTCGATCAGAATTCCGATGAAACGCTCCATGGAGCCGAGGATGGCGCGGTGCAGCATCACCGGGGTCCGGCGGCTGCCGTCCTCGTCCACGTACTCGGCACCCAGGCGCTCGGGCATGGAGAAATCCAGCTGGATCGTGCCCAGTTGCCAGACCCGGCCGATGCAGTCCTTCAGGGAAAACTCGATCTTGGGGCCATAGAAGGCGCCCTCACCGGGCTGCAGGTCATAGGCCAGGCCCTTGGCTTTCAGGCAGTTTTCCAGGTCCCGCTCGGCGCGATCCCAGACCTCGTCACTGCCGACCCGCTGATCCGGTCGGGTGGAGAACTTGACGATCACCTCGTCAAAGCCGAAATCGCGGTACACCGAGTAGAGCAGATCGGTAAACCGTGAGACCTCTTCCTCGACCTGCGATTCGGCACAGAAAATATGGGCATCGTCCTGTACGAAGCCACGTACCCGCATCAGGCCGTGCAACGTGCCGGACGGTTCGTTCCGATGGCAGGAACCGAACTCCGCCATGCGGATCGGCAGATCGCGGTAGCTTTTCAGCCCCTGGCGGAATATCTGCACATGGCAGGGGCAGTTCATGGGCTTGACCGCGTAATCGCGGCTCTCGGAACTGGTGCAGAACATGTGCTCGTGGAACTTGTCCCAGTGGCCGGATTTCTCCCAGAGGGAGCGATCCACAACCTGCGGCGTTTTCACTTCCTCGTAGCCATCGGCGCGGATGCGGGCACGGATGTACTGTTCTATGGCCTGGTAGATGGTCCAGCCGTGATCGTGCCAGAACACCATGCCGGGGGCTTCTTCCTGGAAATGGAACAGGCCCAGGCGCTTGCCGAGCTTGCGGTGATCCCGCTTCTCGGCCTCTTCCAGGCGGTGCAGGTAGGCCTTGAGTTGCTTCTTGTCAGCCCACGCGGTGCCGTAAATGCGCTGCAGCATTTCGTTATTGGAGTCGCCGCGCCAGTAGGCACCTGCCACCTTGGTCAGCTTGAATGCCTTGATGCGCCCGGTGCTGGGTACGTGGGGACCACGACACAGGTCGATGAAATCGCCCTGCCGGTAGAAAGAAATCGCCTGGTCACCGGGGATCGAGCCGATGATCTGCACCTTGTAGTCCTCGCCCATGCCGGCAAACAGTTCTACCGCCTCGTCCCGGCTCAGTTCCTGGCGCGCCACGGGCAGATCACTGCCAGCCAGTTCCTGCATGCGCTTTTCAATTTGTTCCAGGTCTTCGGTCGTGAAGGTGCGCTCGAAAGCGAAGTCGTAATAGAAACCGTCCTCGATCACCGGGCCAATGGTGACCTGCGCAGCGGGGAACAGGTCTTTCACCGCCTGGGCCAGCAGGTGGGCGCAGGAATGGCGGATGATCTCGACGCCCTCTTCATCGCGCGGTGTGATGATCGCCAGCGTTGCGTCATCTTCGATGCGGTGCGACGTATCGACCAGGCGATCGCCGACGCGCCCTGCCAGGGCTGACTTGGCCAGGCCCGGGCCGATCGCCTCGGCAACCTGCAGAACCGTAACGGCTTCGGCAAATTCGCGGGTACTGCCGTCAGGAAGGGTAATGGTAATCATGCGACGCAGCGCATTGGCGCAATTCCGTAGCTGGTGAGCGGGCGCGCATTATACGGGCGCAGCACGCAATCAGCCAATCGCCCGGATACGGCGCCCGCGAAGAGGTCTTTCAAGACTGGAATCAGGGGGTCGCCGGCTGGCGGTTGGAGACCCAGCGCTTGGCCAGTTGCCGGGCTTCACGAATATCCGACCGGGACATCTGCGGCTCAAGTTCTGCCCGGTTGTTCACCGCGCTGGTCTTGCCGTTACGCGCCGCCAGGTCGAACCACATATAGGCCAGCACGGTGTCCTGCGGCACGCCCAGGCCCTGCGCATACAGCGTGCCAAGATTCACCTGGGAGTTGGCAAAGCCCTTGGCGGCTGCGCGCCGGTACCAGCCCACTGCCTGGCGATAATCCTGCGGCACACCCCGCCCGATGTCGTACATGATGGCCAGGTAATGCTGGGCCTGGACATGGCCCTGCTCTGCCGCACGCCGAACCCACTGGGCGGCCACGGCGTAGTCCAGATCCACACCACGCCCGTAGATGTACTGGTTGGCGAGGTTGTACTGGGCATCCGCGTCGCCCTGGTCAGCCGCACGGCGGAACCACTTCACCGCCTCGGCATGATCTTCCTCAACGTTGTCACCGGTGCTGTACAGCACCCCAAGCAGTGTCTGTGCCGCAGCCATGCCGTTCTCGGCAGCCTTGCGATACCAGGCGATTGCCAGCTTGTTATTGGTTTCCACACCGTTTCCGGTGGCGTAGAGCATGCCGAGGTGAAACTGGGCATCGGTAAAGCCCTGTTGGGCAGCCCGTTCATACCAGGCCAGCGCCTCCTCGAAGTTCGCCTCCACCCCGGCACCGCGCTCGTAGGCCTGCGCGAGGATGTACTGCGACTGCGCATGTCCCTGTTCAGCAGCGCGGGTAAACCACGAGAACGACTCCTCGCCGTCTGACGTGGCGCTGTTAACACCACTGTAAATGAGACCGAGCCCGTACTGGGCATCCGGGTCACCCATATCGGCCAGCGGCTGCCAGAGTTGCATGGCGTCTTCGTAGCGACCTTCGCTGAACGCTTCGAGGCCACGGGCAAACTCGATCTTGCTGCGATTCAGGGGAAAAGACGTGTGATTGGTCATTTCCGGCTCGTTGGGAGCCAACGCCGCGCGGCTCATTTCAGAGCCCGCAGATCCCAGCAGGAAGAGGGACAGGCAGAACGACAAGGAACGGAGGGTCATCGGTACAACAAATTGAGGCCTGGCCCCGGTCGGTTGGAATGCAACAAAGAATGAAGGTGCGGGAACGTTCCGTCAAGACACACCGCACCAGCCGGCATCAGGGCCGGCCAATCCGGCCCGAAATCACCGCTTTTAACTGTCAACGGCCAGCAATGGATCCGCTTCCGGGTGCCAACATGCAAATCGGGCAAAGTTTGCATAGGGTGCCAGACTGGTCTTTCCTGTTGATTGTTCAATTTTCTATGCAAGGTGAATGGCTGATGTCCGAGTTCAAGCAAAAATATGGTCCGTGGGCACTCGTAACCGGCGCGTCCGCCGGTCTCGGCGAAGAATTCTCGCGCCACCTTGCCCAACGCGGACTCAACCTGGTGCTGGTCGCCCGGCGCGCCGAGCGGCTGGAAGCACTGGGCAAGGAACTGGCCGAAAAGCATGGCATCGAATATCGCGCAGTGGCCGCCGACCTGAACAGCGAGGACTTCCTGCCAGGACTGGCCGAAGCCACCGCCGACCTGGAGGTCGGACTGCTGATCAACAATGCCGGCTTCACCAACAGCGGCGAATTCCTCGACAACGACCTGGCGGCGGAAACCCGGCTGGTCAACGTGAACTGTCGCGCCGTGACCCTGCTGGCCCACCACTACGGCCAGGGCATGCGGCAACGCAAGCGCGGCGGGATTATCTTTTCAGCGTCCATTGCCGGTTTTTCCGCGATTCCCTTCTGGGCGACTTATGCCGCGTCCAAGTC
>JBFJWR010000123.1:0-8266 GCA_041623535.1 Pseudomonadales bacterium | reverse complement strand
GGAGTGATTTTCTGGTGATCAGTCGTCCGAGGAATAATCACTCCGACCCGTTTTGGTCCCCGATCATTCGAACGCCGGCCCGCGATGCACAGACCAATATGGCATCGGCAACCGGGACGCCGATGCTCAGTGACCCTGGTTCAGCAGCAACAGGCCCAGTAACCAGATCAATGCCAGTGTGGTAAACGCCACCGGCGTGGTTCGCGTGAGCAGGCCTTCCTCGGAGAAAACGTCACTTGCCCAGCCATTGACCCGTGCCACCACGCGCCCGGCCAGCGCGCCACGCCAGGCATTGAACTCACTGACCACCGACACGACCCAGCGGGCCGGAGCGTCCAGGCCACGCCGGTACAGCCAGTCGGTGTCCAGGTTGATGCCACGAATTTCCGGCGGATACAAACCGGTACGCATCAAAGTGACAAAGGCCAGCGCAGCAAACATCAGCAACTGCAGTTGTGTGACCACGTGATCGCCAGTGTAGGGGTGGTAATCGCTCTGATGTGGCAGCAGCGCGTAGAGGGGGTCCGGATACACGCCAATGGCAATGCACAGGAAGGCAACGATCGCCATCGCCAGCAACATGCTGCGTGGCGCCTCCTGCACGCGCAGGCCGCTGTCATGGGCAAAGAAACTGAAAAACGGCACCTTGATGCCCGAGTGATCCATCACACCCGCCGAAGCAAACAGCAGCGCAATCCACAGCACGGCATGCCCTTCATAGGCAGCTGCGGAAAGAATCATGGACTTGGTAACAAATCCTGAAAACAGCGGGAACGCCGAGATGGACGCCGATGCGATGATGCAGAATCGTGCGGTCCACGGCATGGAGCGATACAGTCCACCGAGGTCACTCGCCCGACAGTGCCCGACCCGGTAGACCACTGCCCCCATGGCCATGAACAGCAGCGCCTTATACAGGATATGCGCAAACGCATGGGCGGCAGCACCATCCAGTGCCAATTGCGTACCAATACCGATGCCGGCAACCATGAACCCCAACTGGTTGTTGAGACTGTAGGCCAGCACTTTGCGCAGGTCATTCTCAAGCACTGCAAAGAAGATCGGGAACAGCGTCATGATCGCGCCAATCCACATCAGGCACTCGGTGCCCGCGTATCCGCGCGCCAGTGCGTACACGGCGAGCTTGGTGGTGAATGCCGAGAGCAGCACGGTGCCGGCAGCTGAGGCGCGTGGATACGCGTCCTGCAGCCAGTTATGCAGTAGCGGGAACGCGCACTTCATGCCGAACGCCAGCAGAATCAGCAGACCGCCCGGTGCTTCCAGTCCGAAATGACCGAATGCCAGTGAGCCGGTGGCCAGGTAATACTGCGCGGTCCCGGCGAGCAACAACAGACCGGAGAGAATCTGGATGATCAGGTAACGAAGTACCGGTACGGCAGGATCCTGTTCCGGCGTGTGACGGTGCCAGACGATGAACGCCGAAGCGATCGCCGTGGCTTCCCAGAAGAGGAACAATGTCAACAAATCTCCAGCCAGCACGGCGGCAATGGCACCACCGGCATAGATCAGTCCAGAGGCCTGCACACGTCGCTCGCCTTCGGCCCACGCGTACAGCAGGCCGGCGCCGGCGGCGATCAGAAAAATCAGCGAAAAGAGAAAACTGAGCCGGTCCAGATGCACGGGAATGAGTTCAAAACCCATCCAGATTCGCGTAATGGACAATTCGGCGGGCATCTGCCAGAGCAGCACGATCCCGACCAGTGGCGCCACGACGCTGACCACGCCCCGCATCGTACGCGGCAATGCCAGACACAGCACCCCCGCCAGCATCAACAGCAACCCGGGGTGGCCGATACCCAGCCAGAGCGACTCAGTCGCCATAGTAGTCCTCCGGACGATGCAGCCAGCGACGCAATGACTTGGCCCCCAGGACAATGCAGCAGTAGGCGATGAACCCGAACAGCGCGTGAAAGCCCGGAACCGCCGTGAAGCCAAACACCGCATGCCGGTGTATAAAGAACTCCGCCAGCACGCACAGCGCCGCGAGCACGATCACGATGCGGGTCGCAGTGCGCGCGGCCCGCAATTCATCAGCATTCATGGCAAAACTCCGAACTGACGCGCCAGGACGGTAGTGATGTGTTCGCCGGCGAAGAACAGCACGATGCAACCGGCCGCCGCAATAACCAGGGGCAGGACACAGGTCCAGGGAGCTTCGTGCAGTCCCCCGACATTACTGCGACCCGCGAAGCCGCGTATCGGAATGGGCAAAAGATACGCAATATTCAGCACCGTACTGGCGACCAGCACCAGGATGACCCACGACATGCCGGCATCCAGCGCACCCAGGGTCAGCCACCACTTGCTCCAGGCACCGCCGAGCGGCGGCAGACCGATGATCGAGATCGCGGCAATCGTAAAGGCCCCAAAGGTGAAAGGCATCGCTCTCCCCAGCCCATCGAGTTCCGAGACCAGTGTCCGTTGCACCGCGGTGTAGATCGCACCGGCGCAGAAAAACAACGTGATCTTGCCACAGGCATGCATCAGGATATGCACCGCACCGCCGAGTGCCGTCAGCGGTACAGCGATGGCTGCGGCCAGCGTGACATAGGCGAGCTGGCTGACCGTGGAATATGCCAGCCGTTGTTTGAGATTGTCCTTGAAGAGCGCGACACATGACGCCGCGACCAGGCTGAAGGCGGCGATATACAACACCGGTTGGCTGGCACCGGTGGTGTTCAGGGTATCCAGCCCGAAGGTATACACACTGAGCTTGAGCACAATGAACACGCCGGCCTTGACCACCGCTACCGCGTGCAGCAGCGCGCTCACCGGGGTCGGCGCCACCATCGCTGCCGGCAGCCAGGGATGCAACGGCATCAACGCCGCCTTCCCGACGCCAAATACCATGACCGTGTACAGCACGGTCAGCACAAGCGGATCCACCCCGGCTCCGGACAGCAGTCCGCCTTCGACAAAATCGAGGCTGCCAACCAGGTAATGGATATAGATAATGGCCGGCAACAGCAGACCGATGGAACTGCCGAGCAGGTAACCCAGGTAGGTACGCCCGCCGGCCCGCGCCTTGTCGTCTCCCTTGTGTGCAACCAGTGGCCAGGTCGCCAGGCTCAGCACTTCATAACCGATGAACAGGGTCAGCAGGTTGGCCGATAGCGCAATCCACTGCGCTGCGAAAATAGAAATCGCAAAACAGGTGAAGAAGCGCGTTTGGTTGACTTCGGCATTGCCACGCATATAACCGAGCGCGTACAGCGTGGTCAGCGGCCACAGCGTTGCGGAGATCTGGGCAAACAGGAGCCCCAGCGGTTCCAGTTCAAAGCGGATCGACAGCGTTTCGTTGAATGCGTACAGTTCGACCGGTGCAGGGTGTGCACCAGACCAGTACGGTAACAGCGAGGCCGCCGTGGCAACCCCGAGCAGGATGGCCACGCCTTCGCGCAGGTTCGGAGTTCGCCCCAGCCACGGCACCAGCAGACCGGCCAGCAGCGGCAGCGCCATCGGCATCAGCAGCATGGCATCACCCATAGATCACCCGCGCCGCGGCGCGCGCAACTGCAACCAGTGGCTGAGTGTAGATACCCAGCACGATCACCGCCGCCGCACAAATCAAACCAAATGCCAGCGTCGAATCTCCCGCCGGGGCAGGCCCTATTGCCCCCTGGCCTTCTTCCGGAGCACGCAACATCGGTTCGAGCAGGCGCACGACATAAACGATGGTGACCAGGGAGGCGACCACCAGCACCGCGACATCGAGCATTTGCCCGGCGTGCCAGGCACCCGACAGCAAATGCCACTTGCTGAGAAACCCGGCAGTCAGCGGCACCCCGATCAGCGCCAGCGCGCCGATGAGAAAGCAGCTGAAAAGCGCTGGCATGCGCCAGGCCAGTCCCCGCACGGCACCCAGTTCGTCTTCCACGCCGCGTCGCAACAGGCCGGCGACAGCGATGAACAGACCACCTTTGACCAGCGCGTGCACCATGAACTGGAGGTATGCCGCGACAAAACCCTGGGAACTGAACAGGCTCAAGGCATACACGATGTACGCCAGTTGCGAAATGCTGGAATAGGCCAGCATCAGGCGGATGCTGGTCTGGTAGGCGGCTGCAACGGCACCGTAGAGGACGGCGCCCAGCGCCAGAACGCGCAGCAGGTCGTCAACGCCAAACTCCACGATCCACGCCGCACCGATCACGCCCACCGCAAAACGCAGCATGGCGTAGATCGCGACCTTGGTGGCTGCTGCGGCGAGAAACACCCCGACGAAGTCCGGCGCATGCCGGTACGCATTCGGGAGCCACTGGTGTAGCGGAAACAACGCACTTTTGAGCGCGAATCCCAGCAACAGGAAACTGGTGGCAGCAAGCAGTACGCCCTTGTAGTTCGTCTGTGCCAGCCTTTCCAATAGATCGGCCATGTTGAGGGTACCGGTGATCTGGTAGATCATGCCCACGCCCAGCAGGACAAAACTGCCACCCAGGGTACCCAGAATCAGGTACTGGAATGCGGCAAGCAGTGCCCCACGCTGCGGGCCGCTGGCGACCAGTGCATAGGTTGCCAGCGAGGAGATTTCCAGGAACACAAACACGTTGAAGGCATCGGCTGTAGCGGCGATACCGGCCAGCCCTGCCTGGCAGAGCAGCATCAGCGCATAAACCAGTGGTCGCCGAACCGGCGGCAGGTGTGTCATTGAACTTGGATACGCAAGCGCCAGCGATACCAGCGCAGCCAGCGAAACGATCAGCAGGATCGGTGCGTTCAACGCATCAATGATGTACTCGATACCCACCGGCGGTTGCCAGCCGCCCATGGCATAACGCAGTTCGCCACCCTGCCCGGTCTCACCCAGCAACCAGAACGAAATCAGCGTGCTGCCCCCGGCCGTTACCAGCGACAGCAGCCAGGCGGCGCGAGCGCGTCCCAGCAACATCACCAGCGGCGCCGCGATCAGGGGCAGCAGCACCGGAAGTGCCGGTGCGTGCGTCATTGTTCATGTTCCTTGTCCAGGGTTGCATGTCCCTTGTCCAGGGTTGCATGTCCCTTGTCCAGGATTGCATGTCCCTTGTCCAGGATTGCATGTTCCTTGTCCAGGATTTCATGTTCCATGGTGGTCCCGTACGCCTCGTAGATGCGCACGATCAGGGAAAGCCCCACCGCCGTGATGGCAATACCCACCACGATGGCGGTCAGGATCAGCACGTGCGGTAACGGATGTGAATAGACCAGGAAGTCCGGGTCCAGAATCGGCGCGGTACCACCCAGGCGTTTACCGAGACTGATGTAAAAAATAAAGATGCCGGTCTGAAACACGGCCAGCCCGATGATTTTCTTGATCAGGTTGTCATAGGCAATCACGGTATACAGCCCGATCATCACGATCAGCACCGCGGCGATAAAATTGATATCCGACATCAACCCCGCCCGATGCGCCGGCCCCGGCCGGCAAAGGAATAGAAGACCAGGATCATCACGCTGGCCACGGTAATCCCCACACCCAGTTCCACCAGCAGGATGCCCCAGTGCTGACCATGACTGGGATGCTCGGGATTCAGCGCTGCATAATCGAGGAACGCGCGCCCTTGCAGCAGCGAAACCAGGCCGGTACCCGCGTACAGCAGCACACCCATGGGCGCCAGGCGCATCAACACCTGGGGTGACACCGCACGCCGTGTCTGCTCAAGACCGAATACCAGCGTGTACAACACGACACCACTGGCGAAGATCACACCGGCCTGGAAACCACCGCCGGGGCCATAGTCACCATGAAACTGCACGTACAAGCCAAACAGCAGGATTCCGGGCACCATCTGCTTGGTGACAACCCGCAGGATTGTGGATTCATCCGATGCGGGCTGCGACTTCGGGAATTCATTGCTCACGACTTGTCGTGCCTCACACTGCGCCGGCCCCACAGCAATAGCAGCACGGTCAGTCCTGCCGTGAAAATCACCGCGACTTCGCCCAGCGTATCGTAGCCGCGGTAACTCGCGAGCACGGACGTCACCGCATTGGGGATGCCGATCTCTTCCTTGGACGTCTCCAGAAAGTGCCGCGCCAGCGGGTGCTGATGCACCGGCGTATCAGCCGCTCCGAAGGCGGGCATGTCGCCACTGCCAACGATCATCAGCAAGGCAATGCCGCCGCAACTGAGCAGCCCCAGCCAGTGATGCGGACGGTGTGGCGCTTCTTCCCGATGTTCGGTCAATGCCAGCGTGCCCAGGATCAGTACGGTACTGATCCCCGCACCGACCGCCGCCTCGGTGAAGGCCACATCGACCGCATCCAGGTGCACAAACAGGCAGGCGCACAGCAGGCTGTACACGCTGCTGAGCATGGCCGCCGCAAACAGGTTCGACTGCCGGGCGATGCCCATGGCGGTGACCACCAGCAGCACCAGCAACGCTGCGTTTACCAGGAATTCGTAATGCTCGTTCATGATGTCCGCTTGCCGAGTTGCGGTTCATGGCCATCAGCCAGCGCCGCACGTGCCAACGCGTGGGTCGCGGTCGGTGACGTCACCAGGATCCACACCAGCAACAGTGCCAGCTTGATCAGCACCGGGTCCCAGCCGGCATGCAACGCCAGCGCAAACAAAATGAACCCGGCCCCTGCCGTGTCAGTCATCGAGGCCGCATGGGTGCGCGAGTAGAAGTCCGGGAAGCGCAATAACCCGAAGGATCCGAGCAGCATTGCCGCCAGGCCGATCAGCATGGACAACGCGGCGACCATTTCAATCATGGCTGGGCTCCGCAGAGACCAGGCCGCGACCGAGGTCACGGTAATGCATGAACTTGAGCACGGCGACCGTGCTGATGAAATTGATCAGTGTGTAGAGCAAGGCGATATCAAGAAAATCAGGCCGGCCCGCGACAAAACCGATGATGGCGATGAAGAGTACCGTCTTGGTCCCGCAGGCGTTGGCGGCGAGCAGACGATCGTAGATAGAAGGCCCCTTCAGCGCCCGGATCAACGCCACGGCCATCGCCACGATCACGCCCGCACCTGCCGCTTCAAGCATCGTCCAACTCCCGGAAAGTCCGGATCATGGCAGTGTCTTCCAGACCCTCCAGCATATCCGGCGTCAGCGCATGAATGGTCATTCGGCCGTCCGCCACGCCCGTTGTCAGAGTGCCAGGCGTCAGGGTGATCGCGTTCCCGATGGCGGCTTGCGTCAACGATTGTCGCGCACCGACGTCGATCGTGCGAACGGTCGGTTCGGTGTCCCTGCCACCGCGTAGCAGCAGCAATGCGACATCGCGGTTGGATTCGAGGATGGCCTTGAGGAGTTCCCACGCCATGCGCGGCAGATGCGCCACCAGGTGTATCGGAATCGCCTCCTTATCCACAATCTGCATGCGCAGTGCCACCCAGACCACCAGCAGGCAGGACACCAGGCCAAAGAAAAGCAGCAAAGGTGTATAAATGCCGGAAAGCAGTAGCCACAACAAAGCGTTGACCACGAACACCCCGGCCAAATACCTGTACATAGGACGCTCCGCCATGCGGCTCAGCCTCTCCGTCCGGACTGTCGGTCAGGCCAGGCGGCCAGGCCGTGAATGCAGCAGGCGGCGGCCTGTCGCGTGACGCCAGGCATGCGCACCGCCGGGAACTGAAACAGCCGGGTGAAGAACTTAATAAAAAGTACCAAGAACTGACCTCAAATTGCTGTTGTTACTAGATTGCAGCCACATCCGGCACCTGAATCGTGTAGTTTGCCACAAATCTAGCATAAGACGCCGTTCCTGCGCGCTGATCCCGGCCAACCACCACGGACTGCTCACCTTCCGGGTTCTGCGCAACCTGCTATTGCCGCCTTGCCGCTGCCTGGCAACAGGATTCCGGCGAGCGCCGCGATCCCGCCAATGCGCGGCTCGGTCGAACCGGGGGTTCTCATCAAGTCCGCCTTCACCGGCAATAAAAATGCCCGCGCATGGCGGGTATTGTTCAGACTTGGAGGGTCCGGTCGGGATGACTCGTCACTCTGCGGCTGCGCGGGCCTTACGGCCTGCTCGCCGCTCCGCTCCTCGCCCCTTCGGGGCCGCCATCGCGATGCGATGGCGTTCCTTCGCCGCGCGATGCGCGCCTCGGTCGAACCGAGGGTTCTCATCAAAGCCGCCCTCGCCGGCAATAGAAATGCCCGCGAATTGCGGGCATTGTTCATAACTGGGAGATCCGGTCGGGATTACTCGCCGCCTTCGGCGGCTCGCCCTGCGGGCCATCGTCGCTGCGCGACGATGTTGTCTCGCAGCGCTACGCGCCGCTCGGCTCGAACCGGAGGGTTCTCATC
>JBFJWR010000122.1:0-8282 GCA_041623535.1 Pseudomonadales bacterium | reverse complement strand
ATGTCAGGATTCTTGCCCTGACGGCCAACGCGGTACAGGCCGAAATTGAACGTTGCCTCGCCGCCGGGATGAATGATTACATCACCAAGCCTATCGAAGGGGCGATTCTGATCCGCAAGGTGGCAGAGTGGGTGCCCGGCAAGACCCCACGTTAAGTCACCCGCGTCCGCCCCGCACCCTGCCCTGCAAGAACAAGCATCAGGCGCCGTCCCGCCGCCGCAGCATTGCGTGGATCGCCTATCCTCAGGAAACACTGCAATATCGCCGCGACAAAACGGGGATCCTGAATGAGCAAGGTCACAAACTGTTGGCAGTATCCGCCCGGCACATTGCTGGGCGCCGGTATTGCCAGCGCCCTGCTCTGCCTGCTCAGTCTGTGGCTGGACCTGGTCGCATTGCGGCTGCTGACCAAGTGGGTGCCCGCCGTGCTGCTGGCAATCTGGGTATGGCAGGCGGCGGACGGCGCGCCGCGCCGGTATGCCTGCTGCGGGCTGGTACTTTCAGCGATCGGGGATATCACGCTCGAGGGGAATTACATTGCAGCCGGCAGTGGCATTCCCTGGTTCGCGGTCGGCCTGGGGTTTTTCCTGCTGGCCCATCTGTTTTACATCCCCACGTTCCTGTCGCTGCAGCATACGCGCAACTGGAAACCCTACCTGCCGATTGCACTGTATGTCGGTATCTTCCTCGTCATCGTCTGGCCCCACCTGGGTGCGTTGCGCATCCCGGTGGTGGTGTACATGGTGGTGATTTCGCTGATGCTCTGGAGCGCGCTGTGCGTACGTCCACCCGCGCACTTCCCGCCGTGGCAGCGAACCTGCGCCGCCTGGGGCGCCATCATTTTCGCCGCCAGCGACAGCATGATCGCCATCAACAAGTTCCTGGCGCCGTTTACCGGCGCGCGTGAGGCCATCCTGCTGACCTACTGGATTGCGCAATTCGCCATCGCCAGTGCGGCGGTGAATTTTCCGCGGCAGCGGGTTCAGTAGCGGCGACATGCGTTCCCGGACTGCACGGCATTGCCCGGCATTGCCGGATTCGGGTTACGCACTTTCCCATGCACATTAACGACTAGAATTCCCAGTCAGACCGAAATGATTAAGGAGCGCACCATGCACAGCCAGATGATGAACAGCCCACTGCTGATCACCTCGATCCTGCGACATGCGGAAAAGAATTACCCGGACGGGCGTATCGTTTCGGTGACCGGGGACCATCCACAGCACAGCTACACCTACGCGGAGGCATTTTCCCGCGCGCGGCAACTGGCCAGTGCCCTCACCCGCCGCGGCATGCAAGCCGGCGACCGGGTCGGCACCCTGGCCTGGAACGACTTCCGGCACTTCGAAACCTATTACGGTGTGTCGTGCGCGGGTGCGGTGCTGCATACCGTCAATCCGCGCCTGTTTCCCGAACAACTGGCCTACATCATCAACCACGCTGCCGATCGCTGGCTGTTCGCAGATCCCATGTTCCTGCCGCTGTTGCAGAAGCTGGCTCCGGAGCTGAAAACCTTGGAAGGCATTTTCCTGCTCACCGGCGCCGATGTGCCCGCCGACAGTGGCCTGCCTGGACTGCAGAACTACGAGTCACTGCTGGCGGAAGGTGAAACGCATTTCGACTGGCCGGACCTGGATGAGAACGCCCCCAGTTCCATGTGTTACACCTCCGGCACCACGGGCAACCCCAAGGGCGTGGTGTATTCGCACCGCTCCACCGTATTGCACAGCATGGGTTCCTGCCTGCCGGATGCGCTCAACCTGGCGGCACGCGACGCGGTACTGCCGGTGGTTCCGATGTTCCATGTGAATGCCTGGGGGCTGCCCTACTCGGTACCCATGGTCGGCGGCTCGCTGGTCTTTCCCGGCCCGAAGATGGCAGATGGCGAAACCCTGC
This sequence comes from Pseudomonadales bacterium, assembly GCA_041623535.1. Classification (GTDB taxonomy): domain Bacteria; phylum Pseudomonadota; class Gammaproteobacteria; order Pseudomonadales; family JBFGWM01; genus JBFJWR01. The sequence continues at coordinate 6,386 of JBFJWR010000122.1, read as the reverse complement.
AACGCCTGATTGTCGAGGAGAACGTCACCCTCGCCGCCGGTGTGCCGACCGTCTGGCTGGGACTGCTGCAGTACCTGGATGCGACCGGCAAGGGACTGGGCAAGCTGAACCGCACGGTGGTCGGCGGGGCCGCCTGCCCGCGTTCCATCATGCAGGCGTTCAAGGAAAAGTATGCCGTCGATACGCTGCACGCCTGGGGCATGACCGAGATGAGCCCGCTGGGCACCGTCAACCAGCCGCGCCCGCACCAACTCGACCTGCAGGGCGACGACTACTGGAATCTCAAGGCCAAGCAGGGACGCGCAGTCTTCGGCGTGGAAATGAAAATCGTCAACGACGAAGGCACCGAACTGCCACGAGACGGCAAGGCCTTTGGCGCACTGAAAGTGCGTGGTCCGTGGGTATGCTCCGGATACTACGATCGTCCCGACGCTGACGCGGTGGATGCCGATGGCTGGTTCAGCACCGGTGATGTAGCCACCATCGATGCCGACGGTTTCATGCAGATCACCGACCGCACCAAGGATGTCATCAAGTCCGGCGGCGAGTGGATCAGTTCCATCGAACTGGAAAACGTCGCCGTGGCACACCCGGCCGTGCAGGAAGCGGCGGTCATCGGCGTACCGCACCCGAAGTGGGACGAACGCCCGTTGCTGGTCGTGGTGCTGAACGAAGGACAGACCGTGGAACCCGCCGAACTGCTGGCATTTTTCGACGGGCAGGTGGCCAGTTGGTGGATTCCCAACGCGGTGGAGTTCGTCACGGAAATCCCGCACACCGCCACCGGCAAGATCCAGAAGATGGAACTGCGCAAGCAGTTTGCTGACTTCCGGTTCCCGGACGCGTAAGCAGCTGCCGCGTGTTCGCTTTCCTGATCGACTGGTTCAAGTCCTGGCGCCGCTCGGCCTATGCGCCGAACACGGCCAGCCTGCGCAAGCAGATTCGCGGGGTCGGCTTCAGCCTGCTGTTACTGGTCCTGCTGCACGTGACTGCCATGTCGATCCTGGAAGGGCTGTCGCTGCCGGACGCTGCCTGGCTGACGCTGACTACAATCACCACGGTCGGCTACGGCGATATCTCGCCAGAGACGCAGTCCGGGCGACTGCTGACCGTTTTGCTGCTCTACTTCCTCGGCATCTTCATGCTGGCGCGCCTTGCCAGCCTCAACTTCGAGGCGCGCCTGTTGCGCCATAACAAAATGATCACAGGTCACTGGAGGTGGCAGATGCGGGATCACATCCTCATCATCAATACCCCGCGCATCGGCGCGGAACTCGTACTGGAACGCCTGCTGCTGGAAATTCGCGGCGATCCGCAGTACGAAACCACCCCGGTGCAGATCCTGACCAGTCACTTTCCGGACGGCCTGCCCAGCGACGTACGCGACCTCGGCGCCACGCATTTCACCGGCAGCCCGCATGACATCGAGAACCTGAAAGCGGTCAACATCACCCAGGCACAACACGTGCTGTTACTGGCCGAGGATGAAAACGACATACGCTCCGACAGCCTGAACTTCGACATCCTGCATCGCATGCGCGAGCTCTACACGGGCGCCCGGATACTCGTGGAGGCCGTGGACGACAGCAGTCGGGCGCGCTTCAAGCGCTACGGTGCCCACACCATCATCCGGCCGGTGCGGGCCTACCCGGAGATGACCGTGCGGGCCATGGATGCCCCCGGCGTTGAAACCGTGCTCGAAGACCTGCTTACCCACCGTGGCAGCCTGACCCGACGCTACAACCTGCACATGGAGGGATGCACCTGGTTCCAGGTTGTCGCGGCGCTGATGGAATGTGGCTACGGCACGGCGCTGGCGTACGTCGACGCCGAACGCCGGGTGATTCCCAACCCACCGCCTGACGAGATCATTCATGGTCGCGGCCTGATTCTCACGGTGCGCCGCGAGAGCATGCCCACCCGTGCCGAGGTGGAGCGTGTCATCCATGCACTGCTGCCCCCGGTGCCGGCCACACCATGAGCTGGATCATCCCGATCTGTTCGGCACTGCTGCTATGGGGTGCCAACTGGGCGATGATCAAGCTGGCGCAGTATCCGATAAACTTTATCGGCATTCCGCCCTGGCTGGGCTGGCAGGGCATTATTCCGCGCCGCGCAGAGTCGGTGGCAACCCGCATCGCCCACAGCCTGACCAGTCGCCTGGCCAGCGTCGAGGAAGTGTTCAACGTGATGGGCCCGGAGCGCATTGCCGATCACGTCATACACAGCGTGCGCCCGCAGCTGGCGGAACTGGTCGAAGACACCGTGCTGGAATGCAAACCCCGGCTGTGGGACGCCATCGACGAATCCTGCAAGCGCGACATCATCGTGCGCATGCAGATGAACCTGCCCGATGCGGTACGCATGGTGATCCACAGGATCACCGGCAACATCGACCACTTCGCGAATCTCGACCTGCTGACCCGCCGCCTGCTGATCGAGCGCCCGGCGCTGCTGGTCTCGCTGATCAGCCAGATCACGTCCAAGGAACTGCGTTTCATGGTCAACGCCGGCCTCTATTTCGGCGCACTGCTCGGCGTGCTGCAGATGACACTCTGGCAGTACCTGCCGTACTGGTGGCTGCTACCGGCGACCGGGTTCATCGCCGGCATCCTGATCAACTGGCTGGTGATCACGCTGATCTTCAACCCGGTCAACCCGATACAGATCGGCCGCTTTCGCCTGCACGGGCTGTTCCTGCGCCGGCAGGAGGAAGTCGCGCTGATCTCCTGCCGCATCTTTGCCCGCGATGTCATCAGCATTCAGCACCTGATGGATGCGGTGCTCACCGGCGATCATGGCGACGAGGCACGGGCACTGATTCGCGAGGCCTTTCGGCCGGTGGTGCACAACGCACTGGAAAGCCGGCAAAAGCTGATCCTGGATGTCATCAGCCAGGACGAGTTCGATGTACTCGACAACCTGCTGATCGACCGGCTGACCGCCATTTCGCGGGTGACCTTCGATGACCCGGTCTTCAACCACGAACGCCAGGTGGCCACCGAGCAGACGTTTCTGGATCGCATCCTCGAACTCACTTCGGAAGAGTTCGAAGACCTGCTGCGGCCCGGCGTGAAGGAAGAAGAGATCCTGCTGATTCTTGGCGGCGGCCTGGCCGCGGCCATGTCGGGTCTGCTTGTTTACGGCCTGCTGACGCTGCTTTCCTGACCCGCCGCGACCCGCCGCCGGGCAAACTCGGCCAGCGTTGAGCGCAGGCTCCAGCGCAAAGGCGCGCTGAAGGCGTGCAACAGGGCCCGCCGACCCGGTTCGCTCCAGCGCTGCGCCCGCCCCACCCCCATACGCTGCAGCGCCCAGGCCGGCAACAGGTCCATGCCACCACGAATAAACAGGCGCACCGCGGGCTGCAATCCGCGGCGTGGCGGCGGCGCTTCCAGCAGCAGGCGCAGGATTTCCTGCTGCCGTTCGCCCCACTCCATCTCTGACTGCAGGGAACGAAAGTATTCGCGCACCTCGCGGCAGGACTGCGGCACATCCCGTGCCCCCAGTTCCACGGCAACGCGACTGACTTCGCGGTAATAGGCATCCTGGTCGGCCACCGGGAAGCGCGGATTCCGGTAACGCCGGTAGGCGCGCAGGAAACAGAACACCTCGGCCGTGTGGACCCAGGTCAGCAGGTCCGGGTCTCCGGCGGCATAGGGCCGCCCGTCCGGCGCCACGCCGCTGACCGACCGATGGATCCCGCGCACCCGTTCGATCATGCGCAGGGCATCCGCCTCCGGCGCATAGGTGGTGGCCGCCACGAAATGCGTGGTGCGCCGCAACCGGCCCAGCAGGTCCTCGCGAAAGTTGGAATGATCCCAGACCCCGGCCAGCGCCAGTGGATGCATGGCCTGAAGCAGCAAGGATGCCACGCCGCCGCAGAGCATGGACGGGAAGTCCTCGTGGACCAGCCAGACCCGGGAATCGGGGCCGAACAGGCCCGGATCCCCGGCCGGCTCGGAATAGTTCACCCCCTGCGCACCGGGGATGGTGGTCAGATCGACGATGACCCGCGCAATCGCCCGCCGCGGGGCCAGTGCGGCCAGCCGTGAGCCGACGGTGCCGGATCCCTGCGAGCTGCTTTCTTTTGCCATGCCACCAGCATAAACCGTGAATGGCTTATATACTTACCGACCGAACTGTCTCACTCAGCCACCCAAGAGGTATTCCCATGACTCAGCCCGTGCGCGTCGCCATTACCGGAGCAGCCGGCCAGATCAGCTACTCATTGATATTCCGTGTTGCTGCCGGCGAAATGCTGGGACCGGATCAGCCGGTCATCCTGCAACTGCTGGAAATTCCGCCGGCCATGGACGCACTCAGCGGCGTGGTCATGGAAGTCAACGACTGTGCCTTCCCGCTCGTTCAGGAAGTCATTGCCACCGATCAACCGGATGTCGCCTTCAAGGATGCCGATGTCTGCCTGCTGGTCGGCGCCCGTCCGCGCGGCCCCGGCATGGAGCGGAAAGACCTGCTGGAAGCCAATGCGCAGATTTTCTCGGTACAGGGCAAGGCCATCAACAATCACGCCTCGCGCGATGTGAAAGTGCTGGTGGTGGGTAACCCGGCCAACACGAACGCACTGATTGCAGCCTGCAATGCGCCGGATCTTTCGCCGCGCCAGTTCCACGCCATGACCCGCCTCGATCACAACCGCGCCATGAGCCAGCTGGCCGAAAAGACCGGCTCGCATGTGAACGACATCAAGAAGATGCTGATCTGGGGCAACCACAGCGCCACCCAGTACCCTGACATCCGCTTTGCCACCGTGAAAGGCAAGCCCGCTCCGGAACTGGTTGACGATGGCTGGTACAAGGAAACCTTCATTCCTGACGTCCAGCAACGTGGTGCCGCCATCATCAAGGCGCGTGGTGCTTCCAGTGCCGCGAGTGCCGGCAGCGCTGCCATGGATCACATCCGCACCTGGGTGCAGGGCACGGCAGACGGCGACTGGGTCTCCATGTCGGTACCTGCCGATGGCAGCTATGGCGTTGAAACCGGCGTTGTCTACAGCTATCCGTGCACCTGCAAGAACGGTGACTACGAGATTGTGCAGGGACTGGAAATCGACGCATTCTCGCAAGAGAAGATGGACGCCACCGAGAAAGAACTGCGTGAAGAACGCAGTGCCGTCGAGCACCTGCTGGGCTAGGCAGGTACTCGGATGAGCCAGTCCGGAGATTCGCTCAGGCAGATGCTGCGTGGCAAGGACGGGGAACTCGGTTTTCTCGACAAGCTCGACGCATCCGCCGCGGCAAAACTGCAGGAGCACCTGCAGGAAGCCAACCGGGCGCATCACCGGCACATCGAGGACAGCATGCAGGAGGCGCTGAGTCACTTTCCGCGCCTCCTGCGTGGTCCGATCAGAAAGCTCTTTGGCATGTAACCGGTGAGCATCGACCGCGCTACCGAACTGCGTCGCCTGGCGCAACTGCTGCATCGCGAGGTGAATGACCTCGACTATCTCGAACCGCTGGATGGTGCCGAACTGCAGGCACTGCGGCAGTCCTTTCAGAACCTGTTGCTGGACGATCACGGCGAGACCTTCGCCAAGCTGGCCTCGGCCGGCAAACTGGCGCCCGATGCCCTCTCGGCAATGCTCTGCAAGCGCATCTTCGGCCCCACGCTGACCGCCAACATGTCGTACTACACGCCACCGGAAAAAGCCGCCAAGATGTGTGGGCATTTCGACGAGGCATTCATGACCGAAGTGGCGCGCGAACAGATTCCCGATCGCGCCCAGGACCTGCTGGAAGGATTACCCGTGGACCTTATGCGCGGCGTGACGCGCGCCCTGCTGGCAAGCAGGGACTACCACATCATGGGCGGCATGACGGATTACATGCCCGAAGAAAAGGTCGCCACGCTGATGCACGAGATCACGGACATGACCGACAACCTGCGGGTATCGTCCTACTGCCAGCGCAAGAACCGCATCGCGCAGTTGACCAGCAAGTTCGACGATGCGCTGCTGAAAAAGCTGATCGAAGCCGCATTCAGCAGCGAGGAGTTCATCATCGAGGTCGGCCAGATCACCGCCGAAATGGACGCGGATGCCCAACAACGCATGGCCCGGCTGACCGATGCGGTCAATCCGCAATACCGGGAGCAAGCACGCGGAGTCGCGGAAAAAAACGGCACCCTGGAAGCACTGTCTGCATATTTTGCCGCCTGAGTACTGCCGGTAACGCGAAAACTAAAACACCGACAGTTGGGCGAAACCGGCCAGCATGCCCAATGCAGCCCCCAGCAGGATGAGCTTGATTTCCTCCTCCTGGAACGCCGGCCGCAATACTTCCTGGAATTCCTCCGGCGACATCTCGCACATGCGCTCGCGGATCAGCTGTTCCACTTCCTTGTTGCCGGCCTTGCTCAATTCCGGGTCT
>JBFJWR010000121.1:0-8302 GCA_041623535.1 Pseudomonadales bacterium | reverse complement strand
CATGAAGCCTGAAAAATGGCCGCGCGGGTGACACACCCCGCAGCATTGCCGCCTGCATCAGAAATGGCACGGTAGCGCATGCAGCACGCTGTGCAAAGAGTCCGGGACCGGGGAAGCGCTAGAGCTGCCAGTAACCTAGCGGCAGAATTCGCCCACCGCCAGTTTCACCCTGGGTTTGGCAGGGGCAGGTTCTGGCTGGGCAGACAAACCCGTATCGACGACCGGAAGCTCATTGATCTGCTGCTGCAGATGACCAACGACTTCCTGCCATGGAACCTCGGTCGCACTTTCGTCGAACGTGGCCCGGAAATGCGCCACGAATATGCTGTCCAGGATCATCTTGTAGAGAAGGCTGCCGTTCTCCGCCTGCGATGACATGCCATACACGAACTGCCTGGCGCCCTGCGCAGTCTCGCTGCCCGGTCTGCGGCAGTTGCACACCCGGAAGCGTTCGCCAAAAAGCAGATCACCCTGTGGGCTCTCGCGTCGTGCAAAAAGGACGGCGATCGCGCCGACTTCCAGCTTGCAGGTGCTGGACAGCGCCACGCCGCCGATCCCCACATCGATAATCTGCGCCGGCCGCATCGCAGACGCAGCACTGTTTGCGCTGCCCAGTGCCAGGCTTACATCGCTGATCCGGCGTGAATCATCGAGATACTGAAGCGGCGGCGGCTGCAGGCGGCGACCGGTGCGGCGAACTTCCTCCTCAATAATGTCCACGGCGAGGACAGGAGGATGGCCGGAAAACCCGGATTGATACTCACTCATATGGTTGTATGGCTCCACGACACGGCCCGACGACAGGGCTGTCGCCATCAGGGCTAAGCAGGATTACGCGCGCATTCTAAATCGGCGAGCAAAAACTAGCCAGCTTCCGAATCGACAATCATCTGCCCGGCAGCTTACCAGGCACCGGCCGCCCGTCGCTCCTGCATGCTGGTCCAGGCCTGTAACTTGCTGACATCACCGGCACGCTGCTCGCCCCCGGCGCGCGGCACATACAACCCGCTGGTGTTGAATTCGTATACCACTTTCAGTTCGGTACGCTCGGCCAGCGGCTGCACGTCCGCCACCACGCTGTCGAGGACCTGCGCCGGGGCGCCCGCAGCAGAACGATACAACAACACCATGTGGGCAAACGTGTTGCCGTTCAAAGTCGCGCGCGTGTACGCGATACGCAGTCGCTCCTCCGGAACGCCCAGCGCCAGCAGCGTGTAAAACTTGGCGATGGCAAAATCTTCGGAGTCGCCGGCACCCCGGGCCGTGAACTGCAGGGGCGAGGCCCAGTAATCCGCTGCATTCCACTGCGCAGAATCGGCGGCCTGCCCGACATTGTTATTGAAGAACAGGTTCACCTGGTTCAGCTTTTCCGCTTCCGGTGCGGCGGCATTATCGGCCACCAGTGCCTGCCAGGCCGCCAGGCGGGCGGTCGCAGCCGCACCCAGCTCCCCTGCAACCGCGGTGCTGATGGCAGCCGTCACCCCCAGGTCTGCAACCGCTGCACTGGCAATACGCGTCCAGCCCGTACCAAGCACACAGGCGGCTACAACTGCGCCTACGAATATGCCTCTCATGCCCATCTCCGGTTTCGTAAGTGATTGAATCAAAATAAGCTCTAAGCGAAAGGTGCGTCAACTGAACAGTATGGCCGGGTTTCTGGCGCAACACCTATACTCAGCGAGCAACCGCGATGGCCGTGACGGGCGAGAAGCCAATTGAGTGACGAAAAAGAGACCGCACACAGCTGCGAAATCAGGTTGATGCTGGACGAGGCCACCGGCCAGGTGAGTGCAAGCATACACCTTGGACCGGCAGCAGATGAGCCCGACGAGCAGGCGCTCAATGCACTTTTGAAGGCCGGGGGTTATGGCAGTTTTTACCCACTCAACCGGAACCGCAAGGCGCTGCTGAAGGCGGTACGCCAGGCGCAGGTAAAACTGGCCCGCCTGGCAGAGGCAACCGCCACGGAAGAGGATAGCGGCGAGCCAGATCACGAGCCCGCGACACCCAGGCTCCAGGATCTTTTGACCGAGGAAGAGCTGACCCACGTCATCGCCGAGCGTCGGGATGCGATCGTGGAGGTCTCGGTCAGCAAGGATGAAATGCTCGCCACCCTCACCATTTCCCGTGCCTACGGTGGCAAACCCGCGGACCTTGACCTGCTGCGCGAGCGCCTCGCCAGTGCCGGGGTCGCTGCCGGCATTGATGACACGGCCCTGAACGCCGCCCTCAAAGGGGAGCCGGACACCCCTTACATGGTGGCGAAGGGACGGGAACCGGTGGCCGGAGAGCCCGCCGCATTCGAGACCCTGGTGACCTCGGTGAATATCCGGACTCCCGCGGAAGACCGGCAGGGCAAGGTCGATCACCGCCAGCGGGTCGAGTTCGTCACCGTCCATCCCGGAGACGCCCTGATGCGGCGTACACCGGCGACCCCGGGCGTCAACGGTTACACAGTTCTCGGCGCCGGTCTGCCGGCGAAGGCCGGGGATGACCCGCCCTTTGAGTACGACGGGGACTCCGGTGCCAGCCCCGACAAACACGACCCCAATCTGCTCGTAGCCCGGGTCGTCGGACACCCGGTGCTCAGCGCCACCGGCGTACGCATCGACCCGACGCTGGAGGTGGAAAACGTCAACCTGCGCACGGGGAATATCAATTTCGAGGGCTCGCTGCTGGTGCACGGCGAAATTGCGGAAGGCTTCAAGGTGGAGGTCGGCGGCGACGTGCTGGTCAATGACTCGGTCAGCAAGGTGCAGATTCGCGCCGGTGGCAATGTCCAGATCATGCACGGCTGTATCGGCGGAGACCCCGACAGCGCCGGCAAGGATGAAAACGGCGCCCAGATCTATCCGTCCCGCATCGAATGCAAGGGCAGCTTCACGGCCCGGTTCCTGTCGCTGGCGGACGTGCAGGCCGGCGAGATGGTGCTGGTGGAAGAGTACATCCGCCACAGTCGGGTACAGGGCCAGCAGATCCTGGTGGGCATGCCGGATGGCAAGGGCATCGTCCAGGGCGGTCACCTGCGGGCGGTCGACTCAATCATGGCCCGGGTTTTCGGCAGCCCCGGTGGCGTACCGACCACAATCGAAGTCGGTGAGGACAACAGTCTGCAGCTGGCCGCTTACCGGGCAAGCCGCAGGGAGCTCAAAACATTCCGGGACAAGCTCTGCGAGATCAAACGAATCGGTGGCCAGTTGATGGCGCGGGCGAAAGCAGCCGGCGCGCCACAGGCGATGAAGGAAAAACTGCTCAAGCTGGTGGCGACCAAGAAGCACCTGGAGTATGAAATCGATCGCCTGGAGGGCGCCAGCCGGGAACTGGCCCGGGAGGCAGCAATCAATGAAGCGTACATCACCGGACTGGGAACTTTTCATTCCAACGTGCAGCTTATCATCGGCGGCGTGAAGGGCACGATTCGCAATGAGCGCTGCAATTGCACCTACACCCTGGAACAGGGTCGGTTCGTGCGGCGCAAGGCAGAAGTCGAAGAAGGGGAAGAGGACCCGGAAGCGGAAATCGACGATATCGCCGAAGAACCGGCAGGCAGCAGCAACGATTAGCCGGTGGCGGGCTGATCCGTCGCCGAAGCACCCTGCCGCGCAGCACGGGTTTCCTCTTTCTGCGCCTGTTCCTGCTCCAACTGGGCGGCGGGCACCAGGCTGCCGATCTGGGATCCCGGCTTGGGCTTGGGATTCATCTCGCCGGTAAAAAACTGCAGGTTGCCGTCCTTGGTAATCACGAACAGGGGAATCACCCCCTTGCTGTTTTTTTCCAGGTACGCATCAAAACCGAAGTCCTCGGTGATGCGGGTGGTACGTATCTTCGCCCCCTTGCTGATCAGTGACGCCAGCTTGCTGTGCGTGACGTCTTTTCCAAACAGGGTCTTCCCGGCCACGGATACCGGCAATGAACGGCGCAGCGAATCTTTCTTGTCCACGGTGGCCGAGAGCCGGTACAGGTTGGTCGGCCCGAAATCATGCTTGTAACGCACGCAGGCCAGCGCATTGATGGCCGGGTGCGGGCTCATGGCCAGCAGCCTGCCGATACCAGACAACACCAGGTTATTCTCGGCGTGCTCGGACACAGCACCACCAAAATAGGTTTCCAGGCCACCCATGCGCGCTGCACGCACGTTTTCCCACCCGGTATCGGCCAGCCTCACGACGAATCCGGCAGATTGCAGGGCGCCACCGATGGCCCGCGCCACGGAGTTGGCCCCCACGATCAGGAAGCCGGTCGGTTCCGGGGCGGTGGCATTGAGACGCGCCGCCAGCCAACGCGTGGTCAGGCTTTGCAGGGTCACCGTACCGATGATCATCAGGAAGGTCAGCGGCACGATGACCTGGGCTTCGGAGTAACCGGCTGACTCCAGCCGCAGGGCGAACAACGCAGAGACCGCGGCCGCAATGATGCCGCGCGGTGCCACCCAGGCCAGCACCAGCCGCTCACCACCGGTGAGGGCGGAATTTCGCGTACAGAAAAATATTGATATGGGGCGGGCCACCAGCACGACCACGCCAAACAGCACCAGGGCTGGCCACCCCAATGCCACCAGTTGCGCCAGTTCCATGCGTGCGGCAAGCACGATAAACAGCACCGAGATCAGCAATACGCTGATGCTTTCCTTGAAGTACAGGAGTTCGTCGATATCGAGACGGTCATCATTAGCCAGCATCATGCCCATGATGGTCACCGCGAGCAGGCCGGCCTCGTGAGCCAGGCTGTTGGATACGGCGAACACCGCCACCACGAGCACCAGGGTGAAAACATGCTCCAGGTAGTGCGGCAGCCAGTCCCGCGCCAACAACACGGAGACCAGCCGGGCACCTGCAAACCCCAGCAGGCCACCCACGCCGGCCACCTGCATCAGGCCGATCCAGGGGTTCTCGGACGCCTGCCCGGAAACGATGTAGTCGAATACCAGCAGCGTCAGCATGGCACCCAGCGGATCAAGAATGATGCCTTCCCACTGCAGTACGCGCGCGGTCTTTTCGCTCAGTCGCGCGCTGCGCAGTAACGGCTTGATAACCGTCGGCCCGGTCACCGTCATCACGGCACCAAACAGGCAGGACAGGCCCCAGGAGAGGTCGAGCAGCCAGTGGGTTGCCACGGCCAGAATGCCGGCGGTCAACAGCGCACCGACCGTGACCAGGTTCCGTACCACCCGCTCCACCGACTTCACTTCGTTCAGACGCAGCGTCAGGCTGCCCTCGAACAGGATGATCGCGACGCCGATCGATACCATTGGAAACAGCAGATCACCGAACAGGGCGTCCGGGTCCAGCACACCGGTGACCGGCCCGGCAATAATCCCGGTAATCAGGAGTGGTAAAATCGCCGGTACATCCATGCGCCAGGCCAGCCACTGGCAGAGAATGCCGGCAAGACCGATCATGGACAGCAGAATCAGCGGGGAATGTTCCAACCTGAACGCCTTACTTCAATGGGACAACACAACAGGTTGTTGAAAAATATTCTTCAACAGATTGATAACTGTAGACCGCAAATCCGATTTCGCCCGACCACTCACCGCCCGACAAACCTGCCCGTCCGCTTTTCACGGACCGCGCGCACGCCTTCGGGGTGATCCTCGGTCTGAAACAGGCGGGCCTGCTCAGAAAATTCATGGGCAGTCTGTGTGCGCAGCGCCTCCAGCAGTCCGCGCCGCAGGGTCGCGCGGGTGGACACCACCGCCAGGGGGGCATTGGCGGCAATACTGCGAGCCAGTCCAAGCGCCTCGGCAAGCAGCATCGAACTGGCCACCAGGCGGTCCACCAGCCCGATCTGCAGTGCTTCTTCTCCACCCACAGAGCAGGCGGTCAGAAACATGCGCTGCGCACACTGCATGCCAACCAGGCGCGGCAGTGTGTGGGTCAGGCCGAAACCCGGATGGATTCCCAATCGCACGAAATTCGCAACAAACCGGCTTGCCGGGGTGGCGACCCGAAAATCCGCCACCAGCGCCAGACCCAGCCCCCCGCCGACGGCAGCGCCCTGCACTGCGGCAACCACCGGCTTGCCACAGGCGAACAGGCGCAGGGCCTGCGTGTAGATGTCGTCGGCACGCAATTCACGACCGTCCACGCCGGCACCATCCGCCTCGGAGCGAAAATGCGCGCCGGCACAGAAGGAACGGCCCTGCGATGCCAGGACCAGCGCCCGGCAGTCCGGCTCCCGGTCCATCTGCTCGAATACGTCCGCCAGCTGTGTAATGAGCTCGACATCAAAGTGATTGTGCGGTGGCCGCTGAATTTCAATCAGTGCCACGTGCTGATCCAGATTCACGGCTAAATCAGACATAATGTTGCAATCTCCCGCTGTGATTGCGAACAGCATACGCCCTCTGGCCCAATGGCGGCGAATGCAGCGGGCTCACGCTTGAACAGACCTGCGGCTGGATAAATTCTGCCGCAGGCACTTAACTGGAATCTCGGACTCATCTCGCAGAGCGACCAAGGCAGCAACCACACATGGCACGCGCAGCCGGTACCGATTTACAGTCAGACCTGAACAGTCTGGCACAGAGCAAAGCGCTGCTGGCTTCTGCGATTGATATCGTCCGCTACCTGGAACGCATCCAGCTTAGCCTGGAAACCGTCGCCGTAATGGGCGCCGACGCGCACAAGATTCCCGCCGAGGCCAAGCGCTTTTTTCTCAACCTCGGCAACAAGATCACCCAGTTGCCCGCCCACCAGTTGCGCGCCTACCTGGGCAAACTGGACGAACTGATCTGCACTGACCTCGACCGGATTGTCTCGATTGCCGATGGCGCGGTAACCCCCGACCTGCTCGAGGACGCCAATGCCCTCTTCGGGCTGGACGAGACTGCCGTCAAGAAACTGATCAACGAGTTTGAACGCCGCACCCGCACCTCGGTGTCCATGCGCGTATTGATGATCCGCCGCGGACTGAAGGTGGATGTACTGGTCATCCCCATCGCGGAGGAAGTGCTGCAGGGGCGCATCGAACAACTCGATGAAAAAGAGAAAGAATGCACCGGGCATATCCAGAAAGAGATTGTCGCCATGAAGCAGGATGTTGAACTCATCCTGGAACACCACCCGTGTAGCGATACGCTGAAAAAACAACTGGAAGCCGTACGCGACGAACTGCAACAGAACCTGGAACACATACGCGCGGGCAAATCGATCGACGAACTGCCGTTTCCAATCGAAGTGGCGGAAGGTACGGACACCAATGTCTGGCAAACACCACCTGAGCCCGAACCGGAACCGGAGCCCGAATCAAAGGCAGAAGAACCAGGACCTGCCGAGCCGACTCAGCCGGTGGCTGATGACGCCACCACGAAAAATGCACAGGAAACCGTTTCGCGCGGCTTTTTCGGCACCCTGTGGGTGTACCTGACAACGCCGAACCACGTGAGCTGGAAGCGGGCGCGCACCTGGCGCCGCAACGATTAACCAATCGGGTTATTTTTTGTCTGCAGGATGATTGCCCGGCTCTTGCTGCTCCGCGCTGGTCGCCCCGGACGGACCCTTCGCCGGCGGCGGCGCATCCATGACTTCCTTTAGCAACTTGCCGACTTCGCGATTGAGTTTGCGCACTGCTTCGTAGGTTCCTGCGGCGGTCGCGTCATGTACACCACGCACCAGTGTGGAGCCGGCACGCGTGGTGGGAATTGCCTCGAGGATCCCGAACGTCAGGCCGGCAATGGCCTTGTGAACAGTCTCCACCCCGATGCTGCCGGTTTCCACGGCACGCTCGGCCAGTGCCTGTTTCTCCAGCAATTCTGCCCGGCGCAGTTCCGCCTCGCGTATTTCATCCACGGCAACACGGATGGCCCGCAATACGCGGATCAGGTCGCGTTGTTGTCGGTGCTGCAACACCAACGTGGCGACCAGCAGACCATTGACCAGCAGCAGCGAACAAATGACCAGCGTGACCATGCTCAGCACACCCGGACCTGCACATCCGCCTCGATATTGCGCTTCTCCAACAGTACCAGGGTTTCCTCCCGCACCTGCCGGTAGACCTCGCGCGAGAGCAGGTTGGGCGCGACGCCGGTAAATGCAGTGGCCAGCCGGGATTCCTGGCGCGCCACCTGCAGCGGGTCATGCAACCTGATCACGCATTCCAGCCCGGGGGGCTGCGCGGCCGGTGCGAGCGCCCCGGCGGAATCATCGGCCGGCTGCGACAATTGCAGGCGTCCGAGATCGGCCTGTATCGCTTCCATCCACTGACGGCTGCGATAGACATTGAACAACGCCCAGGCGCTGAGTAATACGGCCCCGGCCATCAACCACAGAATTATTGTCCCGCTCATTCCTGCACGCCTCCT
>JBFJWR010000120.1:0-8376 GCA_041623535.1 Pseudomonadales bacterium | reverse complement strand
TACTGATCATCTTTGTAGCGATGGGAGCCGCACGCGCGCTCATCGCCAGCCGCGACGCGCCGGAACGCAGCGACGCCCGCCCGCCGGTACCGGTGGTGGATGCCGTCACCCTGCAACCGATGGAATACCGCGTCACCGTGCGCAGCCGGGGCGTTGTACAGCCCCGCACACAGGGCGACTTACTGCCCCAGGTGTCCGGAACCATCGTCGCCATGGGCCCCGGATTCCGCGATGGCGGCTTCTTCGAGCCCGGCGAACTGCTGCTGCGTATCGATCCGCGCGATTACCAGACCGCACAGCGCATCGCCGCCGCCGAACTGACCCAGGCGCGCCTGCAACTCGCAGAGGAAGAAGCCCGCTCCCGGCAAGCCGCCCGCGACCTTGCGCGCCTGCAGCTGGATCGTGAAGCCAGCGACCTCGCGTTACGAAAACCCCAGCTGGCCGGTGCCCGCGCGGCAGTGGCCGCTGCAGAAGCACGACTCGCGCAGGCAGAGCTGAACCTGGCGCGCACCGAGATCCGTGCGCCCTACGCCGGCCGCGTACTGGCGCAGAATGTCGATATCGGGCAGAACGTCACCGCCGGCACGGTGCTGGGCCGTATCTACGCGGTGGACTACGTGGAAGTCCGGCTGCCACTGACCAACCGACAGCTCACCCACGTTGCCCTGCCGGAGGAATACCGGCGCGCCACCACCCGCAACCAGGACCTGCCGCGGGTCACGCTGCACGCCCGGGTGGGCGGACAGGAACTGTCCTGGCCGGGACGCATCGTGCGCAGCGAGGGAGCGATTGATACCGCGACCCGGCAGACCTTTGTCATCGCACAGGTCGATGACCCCTACGCCGTGCGCGAAGACGGCCAGCAACCCCTCAAAATCGGCCAGTTCGTTGAAGCCGATATCGAAGGACGCCGGCTGTCTGATGTGTACCTGGTGCCGCGTGATGCGCTGTCCCCCGATGGCACTGCGTTCGCCGTGGGCGCTGACGGGTTGCTGCAGATGTTGCAGCCGGAAATCACCTGGCAGGATGAACAGTTCGCCATCGCCACTGCCGGACTGACCCCCGGCACGCGGGTCGTGACCAGCGCCCTGCCACTGGCCACGGCCGGCATGCCGGTGCAACTGGCTGATGAAGCAGCCCCGGCTCCGCCGTCCGCGCACAAACGCGACGCGCCGGGCCAGTAAGCGCGCATGATCGCCTGGTTTGCCCGCAACGGGGTCGCCGCCAACCTGCTGATGGTGCTGATCGTGGTGGCCGGCATCATGACCGCCTCGCAGCGAACCCCGCTCGAGGTGTTCCCCAGCTTTGAACTGGACTTCGTCACCATCGCGGTGCCGTTTCGCGGCTCCACGCCCAAGGAAGCGGAAGACGGCGTGGTGCTGCGCATCGAGGAGGCCATCCACGACATCGAGGGCATCAAGAAACTGCTGGCCACCGCAACCGAGGGTGCCGGCATCGTCACTGTCGAAGTGGCCAGTGGCTACGACCCGCGCGAACTGCTCGACGAAATCAAGAACAAGGTCGATGCGATCAACACGTTTCCCGCTGATGCGGAGCGGCCTACCTATGAACTGGCGCACCGCCGCCGGGAAGTCATTGCCGTGGGCATTTCCGGGGAGCTTCCGGAACGCCGCCTGCGCGCGCTCGGTGAACGCATACGTGACGGGCTCAGCGCCCTGCCCGCGGTTTCGCAGGTGGAACTGCAGGAGGTCCGCGACTACGAAATTTCCATTGAGATTCCGGCCAACACGCTGGAAGCGCACGGGCTGACCCTGCAGGAGGTCGCCGCAGCAGTGCAGCGATCCTCGCTGGATCTCGCGGCCGGCACCGTGCGCACCGCCGGTGGCGAAGTGCTGATCCGCACCCTCGGCCAGGCCTATGAAGAACACGACTTCTCGCGCATCACCGTGCAAAGCCGTTCAGATGGCACCCGCCTGACCATTGCCGACCTTGCCGAGGTACGCGACGGGTTCGAGGAGGAACCGTTGATCTCCCTGTTCAACGGCCGGCCCGGCGTGCTCATCGAGGTGTACCGGATCGGTGACCAGAGCGCCATACAGGTTGCCGACGCGGTGACCGACTACGTACAGAAGATGCAGGCGACACTGCCACCGGGCATCGAGATCTCCACCTGGCGCGACCGTTCGCGTATCGTCAAGGCGCGTCTTGCCACGCTCACCACCAGCGCCATCCAGGGCGGGATGCTGGTGTTCCTGCTGCTGGCGCTGTTCCTGCGTTTCTCGGTTGCGCTATGGGTCTGTATCGGCATTCCGGTCAGTTTCATGGGCGCGCTGATCCTGATGCCGGAAATCGGCGTCACCTTCAATATTGTCAGCCTGTTCGCGTTCATCCTCGTACTGGGCATCGTGGTGGATGATGCGATTGTCACGGGAGAAAGCATCTACACACGGCTGAAAACCAGTAACGATTCGCTGGACGCCGCCATCCGCGGTACGCATGACGTTGCGGTGCCGGTGACCTTCGGCGTACTGACCACCGCCGCGGCGTTTGTCCCCATTCTGTTTATTGAAGGCGCGCGGGGACAGATCTTTGCCCAGATCCCGTTGATCGTTATCCCGGTGCTGTTGTTTTCACTGATCGAGTCCAAGCTGATCCTGCCGGCGCACATGAAACATATCCGCGTGCGCGGTGACCGGCCACAGGATCACTCGCTGCCGGTCCGTTGGCAACGCGCATTCGCGGATGGCTTTGAGCGCGCCATTGCGCGCCTGTACGGACCGGTACTGCGCAAGGCACTCGTGCATCGCTACATCACACTGGCGATCTTCATTGCCGGGCTGATCCTGATCCAGGCGATCGTCAGCAGCGGCACGGTGCGCTTCGTCTTCTTTCCCCGTGTACAGAGCGAAACGGCACGGGCCTCCCTGACCATGCCGGCCGGTACGGCCTTCGAAGTCACGGAACGGCATGTCGCCCACATGACGCGTGCCGCGCAGGAACTGAAAGAAGAGCACATCGACCCGGTTACCGGCGAGAGCATCGTGCTGAACATCCTGTCCACGGTCGGCACCGGCGACGGGCAGAGTGCCCGCGGCGGACACCTGGGCGGTGTCATGTTCGAGGTGGTCTCGCCCGAGAAGCGCAGCCTGCAGATTACCAGTTCGGAACTGGTCAGCCAGTGGCGCAAGAAGATCGGGCGCATTCCCGGCGCCCAGGAAGTCAATTACCGCGCGGAAATCGGCCGCGCCGGCAATCCACTGGAGGTGGAACTGGCCGGCAGGAACTTTGCCGAGCTGGAAGCAGTTGCCGCCCTGATCCGTGGACGGCTGCAGGAGTACGAAGGGGTTTTTGATGTCGGCGACACCATGTCAGATGGCAAGCGCGAGATACGCCTGCGCCTGAAGCCCGAAGCGGAACTGCTGGGCGTGACCCTGGAACAACTGGCCCGCCAGGTGCGTGCAGCATTTTTTGGCATCGAGGCACAGCGCATCCAGCGCGGACGCGATGATGTGCGCGTGATGGTTCGTTACCCGCAGTCCGAACGCAGTTCACTGGCGACGCTCGAACGCATGTTGATTCGAACTCCGGCTGGCGCGGAAGTGCCCTTCAGCGAAGTGGCCGCTGCCGAGTACGGGCGCGGTTATGAAAGCATCCGGCGCGTGAACCGTGAGCGGGTCCTTAACGTGTTTGCCGATGTGGACAAGCAGAACACCGACATCGAAGCACTGAAATCCGACCTGCTCGCGTACGTGACAGAAGTCCTGCGCGAGTATCCCGACGTGCGCGGCCGGCTGGCCGGGGAAGCCGAGGAACAGGCCGAGTCGTTCGCGTCGCTGGGCAGCGGCCTGATGCTGGTGCTGTTCGTGATCTATGCCCTGCTGGCCATCCCGTTGCGTTCCTACGGGCAACCACTGATCGTGATGTCGGTGATTCCATTTGGCGCCATCGGCGCGGTGCTTGGTCACATCCTGCTCGGCATGGACCTGAGCATCCTCAGTTTCATGGGCATGCTGGCGCTGGTCGGCGTGGTCGTGAACGATTCACTGGTGCTGGTCGATTACGTCAACCAGCGCCGGGCCGCGGGCGAACAACTGGTTGAGGCGGTGAATACCGCGGGCGTGGCACGCTTCCGCGCTGTGATGCTGACCTCGCTGACCACCTTCGCCGGTGTCACCCCCCTGCTGCTCGACCAGACCACGCAGGCCCAGTTCCTGATCCCCATGGGCGTGTCGCTGGGCTTCGGCGTGCTGTTCGCCACCTGCATCACGCTGATCCTGGTACCGGTGAACTACCTGGTACTGGAAGACATCAAGCACTTGTTTAGGCGACCGGTAAGTGAAGAGCCGGCGACACCACCCTCGTCGTCCTGAGCGGAGGCGACACGGAGTGGCGCCGTAGTCGAAGGATCTCTGCTGGTGTACGGCGCACTATCCAGGCATCTCGTCAATCGTCCGGGACCCTTCGACTTCGCGCTACGCGCTGCGCTCAGGGCGACGGGGTGGTGTGCGGCGCGCTTCGCTCAGGGCGACACTAACCCCGTCATCCCGAGCCTGTCGAGGGATCTCGGAAGTTGTACGACGAACCATCCAAGCGCCTCATCAATCGTTCGGGGTCCTTCGACTTCGCACTGCGTGCTCCGCTCAGGATGACGGGGGGGGCTGAATGCGAATCGCTATACTGCCAGTACTGCGGCCATCCGGTCGCTTGTTATCCCGGCCCTACGGATAGCCAAACAAAAGGAATCTCCAATGCGGGTACGACTGCTGAGACTACTCGAGCAACTGCGTTCCAGTTACTGGTTCCTGCCGTGCCTGATGAGCATGCTGGCAGTGCTGCTGGTGGCTTACTCGCACAGTTTTGAACGGCAGTTCGATATTCGCGACCTGCCTGGCCTTGGCTGGCTGTTCCAGATTGGTTCACCGGGTGCGCGTGCCGTGCTGGGCACGGTCGCCACCTCTGCAATCGGTTCTGCGAGCGTCGTGTTTTCAATTTCGATTGTCGCGTTGTCGCTGACATCCAGTCAGTTCGGGCCCCGCCTGCTGCAGAATTTCATGCGCCAGCAGTTCACCCAGCTGACTCTGGGCACGTTCATGGCTACATTCATATTCACGCTGTTCGCGCTAGCGACGGTTCCCAAGTCCGCTGCAGATGGCCCGGTTCCCCACCTGGCCGTATTCATAGCCCTGGGCCTCGGGTTGCTCAGCTTCCTGTTCCTGATCTTTTACATCCAGCATATTGTGGTCTTCATCCAGGCACCGAAAGTCATTGAGGATGTGTCGACGCAACTCAGAGACCGCCTGGAGGCCCTGCCCAGGCGGAAACCCGGGGAAAAAGTGGATGCTGCGGAGCATGCGGACGGTTTTCCGGAGCATGCGGATACATCCGGCGTCACGCCCATTCCGGCACGGAGATCCGGTTATCTCCAGGCCGTGGATGTAGATACCTTGCTGGGACTGGCGCTGAAAAATGACTTGCAATTGCGCCTGCTGCTACGGCCGGGTCAGTTCGCCATGAGCGGCCAAGCCCTGGCACTGGTGCACGGAGAACTGGATGATCCGGAATCAGTGAGTGACGCGGTACACCGTGCCTGCGTGTTTGGATTCGAGCGGACCGCAACCCAGGATCTGGAGTATTCCATTGATCAACTGGTCGAGGTCGGAGTGCGGGCTCTTTCACCCGGCATCAATGACCCGTTCACTGCCATCAACTGTATTGATCAGTTAGGCGCGAGCCTGGCAGTTCTCGCCGGACGGCGGCTGGAGGACAGGATTCACAACGATGCGGAGGGGAAGCCACGGGTCTGCATGGAGCCATACACGTACCCGGGAATGCTTGATTCCGCATTCAACCAGTTTCGCCAACACTGCGCGAATGATGCTGCAGTGACCATCCGGCTGCTTGAAGTCATGCGCGACCTCGCTGGCAGAGACCTTGCCGCATCATTCCGCGAAAGCCTCCTGCATCACGCAAGCCTGCTGCATGCAATGAGGGGTGAACTGGCGCATCCGTCCGACCGCGAGGATGTGGCTGAACGCTTCGAGGAAGTCCGTGACGCCATGGCGAAGCACGCCTGAGCAACCATTGTCGTCCTGAGCGAAGGCGACACGGAGTGGCGCCGTAGTCGAAGGATCTCCGCGGGTGTACGGCGCACTATCCGGGCATCTCGTCAATCGTCCGAGACCCTTCGACTCCGCGCTGCGCGCTCCGCTCAGGGCGACGGGAATTCTCTACAACGAAACCTCGATCGTCTCAATCACCATGCGTGCACGATCCCGCGCATCATCGACGCTGGTCGCGGTGGCGAGTGCCACGCCCATACGGCGTTTGCCGCTGACCTGCGGTTTGCCGAACAGGCGCAGCTGGGTTTCTGCACCGCGTAGTGCGTGATCGAGATTTCCGAATGAAACTTCCTCGGATTCACCCTCCACCACCAGCGCGCAGGAGGCAGCCGGAGCCAGTTGGCGTATCGAGGGAATCGGCAGGCCGAGGATGGCCCGCGCGTGCAGGGCAAACTCGGACTGGTCCTGCGACACCAGAGTAACCAGCCCGGTGTCGTGCGGACGCGGGGACACCTCGCTGAACCAGACTTCGTCGCCACGAACGAACAACTCGACGCCAAAAATACCATAACCACCCAGCACATCGGTGACCTGCCGGGCGATGCGCTTCGAGGTTGCCAATGCAGTGGCCGACATC
Source organism: Pseudomonadales bacterium (assembly GCA_041623535.1). GTDB lineage: Bacteria > Pseudomonadota > Gammaproteobacteria > Pseudomonadales > JBFGWM01 > JBFJWR01. The sequence goes on along the minus strand of JBFJWR010000120.1, from coordinate 1,719 downwards.
GGCTGCGGTTGCCACGATTCGCGGTAATCGCCGTCCACCTGCAGGTGTCCGATCGGTTCGCAAAAGGTGGTGCCATCCACGTGGCGCACGGTCAGCAGCGTAATCTCGTAATCAAATTCGATGAAGCCTTCCACGATCACGCGACCGGCACCGGCTCGCCCGCCCTGCTGCGCGTACTCCCACGCAGTGTCGAGATCGCCTTCACCACGTACCAGGCTCTGCCCCTTACCCGAGGAACTCATGATCGGCTTGACCACGCAGGGCAGTCCCAGTTCGGCAATGGCCGCATCAAACTCGGCGCGCTGATCGGCAAACCGGTAAGGCGAAGTCGGCAGACCAAGCTCCTCGGCCGCCAGCGTCCGTATGCCCTCGCGATTCATGGTCAACCGGGCCGCGCGAGCCGTGGGTATGACCATAAAACCCTCTGCCTCCAGTTCCACCAGCATGTCGGTTGCGATCGCCTCGATCTCCGGCACGATCAGGTCAGGCCGTTCCGTCACGACCACGTCACGCAGCGATCCCGGATCCAGCATGTCGATCACGTAGCTGCGATGCGCCACCTGCATGGCCGGTGCATTCGCGTAACGGTCGCAGGCAATCACCTCGACCCCATAACGCTGCAGTTCGATGACCACTTCCTTGCCCAGCTCGCCACTACCCAGCATGAGCACCTTGCGTGCCTTGCCGCTTAAGGGGGTTCCAATCTCAGTCATGCGTCCACTTTTTCCTTTTCTCGTTTCTTTTCCTGCAACGCCCTGCCGCACGGTCGAGGGTTGCCAGTTTTTCCGGCTCGCTCATGGCGCTCCAGCCGGTGATCTCCTGGATGGTGCGACCGCACCCGACGCAGACGTCCTGTTCATCCAGGGTACACAGTCGCACACAGGGGCTTTCAACCCGGGTCGGCGGAGGCATGGCGCGTATCCACGGTCAGTTTCTCGCGGTAACGACGCGCATTCTCCACGTAATGCTGGGCGCTGAGTTCCAGCATCATGCGTTCCGGTGGGGTCAGTTCGCGCTTGACCTTGGCCGGCGAGCCAACCACCAGTGATCCATCCGGTATCACCATGCCCTCGGGCACCAGCGAGTTTGCACCGATCAGGCAGTAGCTGCCCACCTTGGCGCGATTCAGCACCACCGCATTGATACCAATCAGGCTGCAGTCGCCGATGGTGCAGCCATGCAGCATGACCTTGTGGCCAATCGTTACGTTCTTGCCGATGGTCAGCTTCAGACCCGGGTCGGTATGCAGCACCGAACCATCCTGCACATTGCTGTTCTCGCCCACGGTCAGGGTGTCGTTGTCTCCCCGCAGGACCGTGTTGAACCAGATGTTGGCGTTGTTCTCCAGCACCACGGATCCGATCAGCGTCGCGCCGGGCGCCACGAACCAGTTCTCTCCGCGCATTTCGGCTTTCCGGTTCTCCAGTGTGTAAATCAATTCCATCACTCCATTCGACCCGCTAATCCAGAGCCGATATTTTGCCAAATTGAAGCCCTACCAGGGCCGCTATCCGTCAGTTTGCCCGCATGGGGAAACGCTTGCACCGTCTTCCTGTATTCCAATACTCTGGAAACGGTCAATAATTAACCCGCTATCGCGCCAAATGCTCGAATTTACTAACAATACAGCCTAATATTCCTTAGGCAGCAGTACGCCTCATTGAACAGACATACTCAACGTGGGCAGTCAAAAAGGCACTGCGCTGCCGAGATGGAACT
>JBFJWR010000119.1:0-8396 GCA_041623535.1 Pseudomonadales bacterium | reverse complement strand
GTTGCCGAGCGCCTCTAGCTGCGCTTGAATCCACCTGCGTGGCACCGCACAATGCGCGCCTAACAAGCGTTAGGGAAATCTCATGACTGCAACTGTAGACCTGGTAATCGAACAGGGTATCGCGACCGTGACCCTGAACCGGCCGGACAAGATGAACGGCCTCGACCTGGAGATGATCGATCAGCTCTGCGCAACCGGCAAGGCCCTGCGCAGCGACAAGTCGGTGCGCGTGGTCATCCTGCGCGGTGCCGGCCCCTGCTTCAGTGCCGGGCTGGATTTTGCCAAGGTGATGAAGCAACCCAGCGGCATCATGCGGGCATTCCTGCGCCCAATCTGGAAAGACCGCAACGCGTTCCAGCAGTGCTGCTGGGTATGGCGCGAATTGCCGGTGCCGGTGATCGCGGCCATCCATGGCCACTGCTACGGTGGCGGGCTGCAGATCGCGCTGGCGGCAGATTTTCGCTATGCCAGCGAAGACGCCCGCCTGTCGGTGATGGAAATCCGGTATGGACTGATTCCCGACCTCACCGGCACCCGGACGCTGTCCGAACTGGTGCGCATGGATGTCGCCAAGGAGCTCTCCATGACCGGGCGCATACTGCCGGCTGCTGAAGCGCAGGAACTCGGGCTCATCACCCGCCTGGTGGAAGATCCCTACACCGAGGCCCTGGCCACGGCAACGCAGCTCACCGAGAAATCACCCGACGCCCTGGCCGGCATCAAGAAAGTGTTCCATGAAAACTGGACCGCCGACGAGTCCGCGGCACTGGGCAACGAGCGCTCCATCCAGGCGCGCCTGCTGATGGGCCAGAACCAGCGCCGTGCGCTGAAGGCCGGCATGCGCAAGGAACGCCCGAAGTTCCGCGCCCGGCAGTTTGATTTTTCCTGATCGCCATCCCGATTACCGTTCAGAAGGTACGCGCCCCCATGACCGCAACCCAACCCAATCCCACTTATCCGCACCTGCTTGAGCCGCTGGATCTCGGCTTCACCACGCTGAAGAACCGCGTGCTGATGGGCTCCATGCATACCGGCCTGGAAGACAAGGCCAGGGACTTCGACGCCCTGGCCGCCTACTTCGCGGAACGCGCCCGTGGCGGCGTCGCGCTGATGGTGACCGGTGGATTCTCGCCCAACATGGAAGGCTGGTTCTATCCCATGTCGTCCAAGCTCAGCAGCCGCCGGGAACTGGCACGGCACCGCAAGGTCACCGATGCCGTGCACGCCGAGGGCGGCAAAATCTGCCTGCAGATCCTGCATGCGGGTCGTTATTCCTACCACCCGATGTCGGTGTCGGCGAGTTCCGTCAAATCACCCATCAACCCGTTCCGGCCCCGCGCCCTGAGCGGCTGGGGCATCCTGCGCCAGATTCGCGCCTACGCCCGCTGCGCACGACTGGCGCGCGAGGCCGGCTACGACGGCATCGAGATCATGGGCAGTGAGGGTTACTTCATTAACCAGTTCACGACCCAGCGGGTGAATCAGCGCACCGACCAGTGGGGCGGTTCCATGGAAAACCGCGCCCGTCTGCCGGTCGAGATCGTGCGCCAGTGCCGCGAGGCGGTCGGCGAGGATTTCATCATCATTTACCGGCTGTCGATGCTCGACCTGGTCGAGGGCGGCAACACCTGGGAAGAAGTGGTCTACCAGGGCAAGGCCGTCGAAGCAGCCGGCGCAACCCTGCTGAACACCGGCATCGGCTGGCACGAGGCACGCATCCCGACCATCGTGACCAGCGTCCCGCGCGCGGCGTTCGCTTTCGTCACCGAGCGGATGCGCAAGGAAGTCAAAATCCCGGTCATTGCCACCAACCGCATCAACGACCCGCAGGTTGCCGAGGACCTGATCTCCGGGGGCACCTGTGACATGGTCTCCATGGCACGCCCACTGCTCGCCGATTCCGAATTTGTGGTCAAGGCAGCGGCCAACCGTGCGGATGAAATCAATACCTGCATCGCCTGCAACCAGGCCTGCCTGGATCACACCTTCCAGCTCAAGCGTGCCAGTTGCCTGGTGAATCCGCGCGCCTGTCATGAGCTGGAACTCAACTACGAACCGACCAGCGAGAAGAAACGCATCGCCGTGGTGGGTGCCGGGCCGGCCGGGCTGGCTTTTGCCACCGTCGCTGCAGAACGCGGTCATACGGTCACGCTGTTTGATGCCGCCGACCGGATAGGCGGCCAGTTCAACATGGCCAAGCGCGTCCCGGGCAAGGAAGAGTTCGAAAACACCCTGCGTTATTTTGGCCGCAAGCTGGAACTGGCCGGCGTCGAACTGCGGCTAGGCACCCACATCGGCTCCGCCGATCTGACCAGCGATGAGTTCGACGAAGTCATCCTGTGTACCGGCGTCAAACCACGCGACCTCAAGCTGGAAGGCATCGACCATCCCAAGGTCCTGTCCTATATCGACGTGTTGCGCCACGACGCACCCGTGGGCAAGAAAGTGGCGGTGATCGGCGCCGGTGGTATCGGGTTTGATATATCCGAGTTCCTGGTTCACGAGGGCGAATCTCCGACGCTCAATCGCGACCTGTGGATGCGTGAATGGGGTGTGGATCCGGAATTCAAAACCGGCGGCGGCGTCGAAGGCATCAGCGCCCAACCGGAGCCACCAGCGCGCGAGATTTTCCTGCTGCAGCGCAAGGACGAGCCGCTGGGCAAACGGCTCGGCAAGACCTCGGGCTGGGTGCATCGCACCGCGCTGAAACACAAGCACGTGCACATGATCCCGGCCGTGCAGTACCAGCGGATTTCTGATGAAGGCCTGCACATCACGGTGAACGACGAACCGCGCGTACTGGATGTGGATCACATCGTCATCTGCGCCGGCCAGGAACCGCTGCGCGAACTGCAGGCCGGACTCGAAGAGAAAGGCATGCCGGTACACCTGGTCGGAGGTGCGGACGTCGCCTCCGAACTGGATGCCAAGCGTGCCATCAACCAGGCCTCCAGGCTGGCCGCCGTGATCTGATGAGCTTCGCTGCGCTGCTGGAACAGTCGCTTCCCGCAGCCACGGCCCTGATGGCGTTACTGGCGCTATTCGCCATGGGGCTGGATGTCAGCGTGGAGCGCCTGCAGGGCGCCCTGCGTCATCGCGTCGACCTGGGCTGGGGCCTGCTCTGCAATTTCGTGATGGTGCCGCTCACCGCCCTGCTGGCCGCAAACGTACTGGGCCTGGGCGCCGGCATCACGCTGGGCATCCTGGTCTGCGCCCTGAGCCCCGGTGGTGGTACGGGCACCCTGCTGACCGACCGGGCACGCGGCGACGTCAGCATTTCTGTCAGCCTGATGATTCTCTGCGCCCTGCTGTCCATTCCACTGACACCATTGCTGGTCACGTATGCGGCGGGTCAGTTGGGGATTGCCGCCGGCGAAAACCTGTTCCTGCGCCTGCTGCTGGTATTCCTGTTGTTCCAGTTGCTGCCCTTGTTCATGGGCATGTGGATTCGCCACCTGCATCCGACACGCGCCATGCAATGGAAACCACCCGCGGCGAAAGCAGCCTTCGCACTGCTGCTGACCGTGGTGCTCGGATACCTCTGGCTCAAGGGCTCATTGTTGCTCGACGGGCTGGATGTGCTGCTGGCCTGCACCGTGATTTCGGTGGCTGCCTTCGGTGTGCCACTCGCCTGGAGGTACCGCGCCGAAGGTGCACAGCGCGCGTACATGATGACGACCGGCGTGCGCAACCTGTCGGTTTCCCTGGTGCTGGTATCCACCGTGTTCCGCGACAATATCGAAGTGCTGTTCGGCGTGCTGGCCTACGGGCTGATGATGTACCTGGTAGGCATACCGGTCGGTGAGCAGTTACGGATGCGCAGCACCCCCGCCGGCCATTAAAGCAATGCTATCGCGAGCGCGATAATGGCGACCAGTTCCAGCAGGTAGGTAAGCAGCGCACCGATACGCCGGAAATTGAATACCGGCACCAGCATGCCTGCCGCATGCAGGACGCGCGCCAGCGCAAAACCAAGCACCAGCGTCGCGAGCAGGACAGCGCTGGCGGGCTGCAGCGCGAGGGCCAGCACCGGCAGGGCGAAAATCAGCACGTGTTCCACGGCATTGCCATGTGCCCGGATCGCGGCGCGCATCTGCCGATTGTCGCCATCGCCGTTGGCAATTCGCAGCGTGATGCGCAGGCGTGAAACGTTCATCGCCAGCAGGGTGACCAACAAGGCATGTATCAGCACATACAGACTGAACCAGTTCATTCGACGAGCCCTGCGCTTGCCGGCGCATTGGCACCGGCGTGATCGACAACAACTCCCGGCGCACCGCGCAGCAGTTGTTCTTTCATGTCCGACGGTAGCGCCAGTTTGTCTCCGGTGCTGGGCTGGAACAACACGTACACAATGCGCGCAGTGGCCAGCAGTTGCTGATCGGCGAGGCGCCTGAAATCACATGCAATCGTAAAAGAGGTGTTCCCGGTACGCGTGCATTGCACCGCGACAGCAAGCACTTCATCGAAATGCGCCGGTCCCGACCAGTCGATTTCATAGCGCGCCACTTTTATATCCATATCGCGGGCCAGGAACGCGCGGTAGTCCCCCCACACCGCGCGCATGAATTCGTTCCAGGCCAGGTCCACGTACTCGCCATAACGGGCATTGAAGACAACCTGCTGGGCATCGCATTCTGCATAGCGAACCCGCAGCAGGTAGGTAAATGTTTCATTCACGGGCAGTTCCAATCATGAAGCGGGCAGTTTCCGGGTGGCTCAGGACTGCAGGTGCAGTTGTGGTTCATCCGGTTCCTGCGGATCCCAGGCGGGAGGCATCAGCAAGTACAGCACCTTGTTCTTCCAGTGCGTGGCGGCACGCACATGCCGGAGCAGGGCCACCCATTCGTGGAAGGCAATCCAGACCGGGTTGCGGCTGGTGAACTCCTTGCGCAGTCCGTACACCACTTTCGCCTGCTCCGGCGTAAAGGTTCCGAACAGGCGATCCCAGACAATGAAAATACCGCCATAGTTTTTGTCGACGTACTCGTCGTTGGCGCCATGATGCACCCGATGATGGGAAGGCGTGTTCATCACCGCTTCAATCCAGGGGTGCAGCCGTCCGACCATTTCGGTGTGCACCCAGAACTGGTACAGCAGGCTCAGTGCGTTCGCGGTCAGCACCATGAGCGGATGGAACCCGATCCATACCAGGGGCAGGAAAAACCAGACCTTGAACACCGGCCCGGTCCAGGACTGTCGCAAGGCCGTTGAATAATTGAAGTAGGTACTGGAATGATGATTGACGTGCGCCGCCCAGCCCATGCGTACACGGTGGCCGAAGCGGTGGAACCAGTAATAGCAGAAGTCTTCCGCCACGATCAGGATGGCCCACGCCCACCACGCCCCGACCGGAATATCGAAGCGGTGATACTGGTAAACCCAGAACATGACGCCCACGGCCACGGTCTTCCAGGCCGCGGCCACGACGAGGTTGCCCAATCCCATGGCGAGGCTGGCAGCCGCATCGGTCTTCTCGTAGCCGCAGAAATCCTCCCGGCCCTGCCGATGGGCCAGGTGCATAAGCACCAGTTCTCCAATAATGAAGATCAGGAAGATCGGTATGGACCAGTAAATGATTGTCGGCATTGCGTCTTGAATGATTGGTTGAGCGTCTGACTATAGCGTGAACTTGCGGCCGGCAATTGAAAACCCCCTCGTGGCCGCCGGTGCGACCGGACGACGCAGATCCGGGATCTGCATTACAATTCCCGCTCCGCTTTTTGATACGTATTTATTGATGAACCATGCCTGAGCATTCCGCTGTCGCCGGCCATCCGGCACAGGCTCCCCGCGCGAGTGCGGATGGCGGCCAGTGCCTGCTGGCTGCGAAGCGGAGACCTGAAACTTGAATCCCGCCCAACTGCTCGCATAATGAACCGCGCCCAGCAAACGAAGGAACCCCGCTATGAGTGACTTTCTCTTACGCATGGCCGAACAGCCAGCGGCCCGCAACCTGATCAAGTCGGTCGGGCTACCGACCCCGCAGACCCTGGCGCGCGCAGCTGGCGGCTACGTGGCCAAACCGCTGGCCGGGAAGACGGCGCTGGCCGGGGCCGCACCGGGTGGTTTTGCCGCCGATACCATGTACCAGTTGCTGGGCGCCTGCGGTGCGAAAGTGGAACAGACCGCATCCGAGGGCATGAAATATGACGTGCTGACGTTTGACGCCACCGGCGTGCGCAAGGCCGGTGACCTGCGGGCCCTGTACGATTTCTTTCATCCGGTCATGCGCAGCATCGGCACCTGTGGCCGCATCCTCATACTGACAGGCCTGCCGGAAGCGCAGGACAGCGCCGCCGCCAGTGCTGCCATGCGCGGGGTGGAAGGATTTACACGCTCCATTGCCAAGGAAGTCGGCAAGAAAGGCGCCACCGCCAACCTGCTGTACGTCTCTCCGGCAGCGACCGACCGGATTGCCGGGCCGGCACGCTTCTTTCTCAGCGAGCATTCCGCCTTTGTGGACGGCCAGAACATGCGCGTTACGGCGGCAGTGTCCGCACCCCAGCGCATCGACCTGACCAATACGTTGAAGGGCAAAGTGGCGTTGGTCACCGGCGCGGCACGTGGCATCGGCGCGGCAACGGCAGCACGCATGGCGGCGGAAGGTGCGCACGTCGTGTGCCTGGATATTCCGGCTGACGAGGCAACCCTCAACGCGACTGCGACCGCCGTCGGCGGGTCAGCCCTGCCCATGGATGTCACCGATGCGCAGGCCGGCACTCGCATCGCTGAATACCTGAAGAATCAGCACGGCGGAGTGGACATCGTCGTGCACAACGCCGGCATTACCCGCGACAAGACGCTGGCCAACATGAAGGAACAGTTCTGGGACCTGGTGCTGTCCATCAACCTGGGCGCCATCATCGCCATCGACGAGGTGTTGTTGGGGCAGAAGGTGGTTCGCGACGAGGGACGCCTGGTCTGCCTGTCTTCCATCGGCGGCATCGCCGGCAACATGGGACAGACCAACTATGGCACCACCAAGGCCGCGCTCATCGGCTATGTGGCCGCGCAGTCCGCAACCCTCGCCGAGCGCGGCATCTGCATCAATGCCGTGGCACCCGGCTTCATCGAGACACGCATGACCGCCGAGATGCCGTTCATGATCCGCGAGGGCGGGCGGCGAATGTCTTCCCTGTCGCAGGGCGGTCAACCGCAGGACGTGGCCGAATTGATCACGTTCCTTTCCACCCCGGGCGCCTGCGGCGTCACCGGGCAGACCATACGGGTCTGCGGCCAAAGCCTGATCGGAGCCTGACTATGGATACCACGACCGACCAGCAGGTACGCCTGCTACCCCTGCTGCAGAACATGGCGCGCATGGCACCGCAGATGCATCACACGCTGGCAGGCATGGTGGGCCTGGCAACCAGCAAGCCGGAGAAACTCAACTCTATCGGGTTGCTGCTGGAGAAACAGGCCGAGCGGCGGCCGGCGGCGGCTGCATTACAGTTCGGCGAACGGATCTATACCTACGCCCAGTTCAACATTGCTGCCAACCGCTACGCGCACTACCTGGCCAGCCAGGGCATCGGCAGGGGTGACACGGTCGCGGTCATGCTCGAAAACCGCCCCGATGCGCTGTTTGCCGTCGCCGGCATCGTCAAGCTCGGCGCCATCGCCAGCATGATCAATACCTCGCAGCGCGGTCCGGTGCTGATCCACAGCCTGACCCTGGTGCGGCCGCGCATGATCATCGTCGGCGAGGAGTTACTCACAGCAGTGGAGGAAGTGCGCGCCGAGTTGTTCGCCGATGGCGAATTGCCCTGTGCATTTTTACCCGACGCCAGCGCCACCCGCGCACCGGCCGGTTACCAGCATCTGCCGGACCTGCTGCAGACCCAGCCGGTACGCAACCCGGACAGCACCGGCAGCATTACGCTGGGCATGCCCTGTTTCTACATCTTCACCTCGGGTACCACCGGGCTGCCCAAGGCCTCGGTGATGTCCCACCTGCGCTGGATGAAGGGCATGTATGGCGTCGGCAAGGCCGCGGTGCGCATCCGGCCCACGGATGTTTTCTACTGCCCCCTGCCGCTCTATCACAACAATGCACTGACGCTGGCCTGGGGCACGGCCATGGGTGGTGGTGCCTGCCTGGCGCTGAGCCGCAAATTCAGTGCCACGCGTTTCTGGGACGAGATCCGCGCCTGCGGTGCAACAGCATTTTGTTATATCGGCGAACTGTGCCGCTACCTGCTGAACCAGCCGCCCACCGGCCAGGACCGTCAGCACCAGGTGCGCATCTGCCTGGGCAATGGCCTGCGTCCGGATATCTGGGATGCCTTCAAGGATCGCTTCGGCATCGAACATATCTGCGAATTTTACGGCGCCAGCGAAGGCAACCTGGCTTTCGTCAACGGCTTCAATATGGATCGTACGGCGGGCTTCTG
>JBFJWR010000118.1:0-8433 GCA_041623535.1 Pseudomonadales bacterium | reverse complement strand
TCGAAAAGCCCGGTATCTCCCGCCTCTACCTGTTCGATCACCTGCTGGGCAATGTGATTGCGCAGTATGTACCTGGGATTGGCGCTGCGCATGTACTGGTCACGCGCCTGCGGACTCGCGGTTTCGGAAGCCAGGCGCTGCCCATACTGGATCAACCAGTTATCAATGCCAGCCAGATCAGCGAACCGGTCACGCACTGCCGCGCAGGGCTGGCCGGGCCGGTATTCACACAGCGCGCGAAAGAAATTCGTGTAATCGACGCGGTTGGCGTGCAACAGGGCGAACAGTGATGAAACCAGTTCGCCATCTTCCGCGTCGGCGGTTTCCAGGCCCAGTTTGCGACGCATGCTCGCCAGGTGCGCCGCTGCCACTTCGGACTGGTAGGCTTCCAGGCCAGCCACCAGTGGCTCCTCGGCGGCCAGCGGCGTCAGGGCGCGGGCCAGTCGCCCCAGGTTCCAGAGGCCGACACCGGGCTGCTGCATGAATGCATAACGGCCGCTGTGATCCGAATGATTGCAGATCCAGGACGGATCAAAGGCATCCATAAAACCGTACGGGCCGTAATCGAGCGTATCGCCGACAATACTCATGTTGTCGGTGTTCATGACGCCATGCTGAAAGCCCACGGCCATCCAGTGGGCAACCAGTTGCGCGGTGCGCAGGCTGATCTCGCGGAAAAATTCCGCCACCATGTCAGTACGTCCCTGCAGGTGCGCATAGTGTCGCTGCACCGTGTAGTCGACCAGGGCCTGCAGTTCTTCCCTGCGGCCCTGGTAGAAAAAATATTCAAAATGCCCGAAGCGGATATGCGACCTGGCGATGCGCACCAGCATGGCAGCGCGCTCCAGTGTCTCGCGCTGTACGGGTTCATCACTGCCCACCACCGCCAGCGCCTGCGTGGAAGGGATACCCAGTCCGCGCATGGCGATGCCGGCAAGATATTCACGCACCACGGACCGGGTGACCGCACGCCCGTCGCCATTGCGCGAATACGGCGTGACGCCGGCCCCCTTTAGCTGGATGTCCATGCGCTCACCATCCGCGCCCGGCACCTCGCCCAGCAGAATGGCGCGGCCATCACCCAGTTGCGGCACATACACACCGAACTGGTGCCCGGCATACACCATGGCCAGGGGCTGGCTGCCCGGCAGCTGTCGCGCACCGGAAATCCAGTCAAGGAATCCGGGATCCTGTGCGATGGGGTCCGCCCAGCCCAGATCTGCCGCAGTCCGCCGGTTGAACGCCAGCAGCGTGGGGTTGCGCAAAGGCGTCGGCGTGACGTGCGAACAGAAGCTGCGCGGCAACTGCGCAAACGTGTTGCTGAGCTGAATATCTGTGAGGCGGGAAATCATGCTGAACGGACTTTCGCGACAGGGGAGTGAACAGTGTGCAGAGCCGCCGGCCGCTGCGCAAACCGACCCGTCAGAGGATACGTGCCGGTCTACAACCTGCTATGTTATGGACACGCCCCCCTGGCATGGCACTCGACAAGATATCCGGACCATGAGCGCAAGCGAAGAAATACCCACCGCGACGATCCAAGACACAGAGTCCGCCACCGCGGAGCGCGCTTTTACAAAGGAAGAACGCGAGTCGCTGCAGCACGCCTATGAAACGGGATTCCGGAAACTGCAGTTTCCGGAACCATGGGAAGCGATTTTCCGCACCGAGTACGCTGAAAAATCCATCCTCCAGGCGCGGATTGCGGCCGGGATCGGCATCCTCCTGTACATGTTGTTCGGCTTTCGCGACCTCTTTCTCGCTCCGGAAATCATCACGGCTGTCTGGATTATTCGCTACGGGATCATCATGCCGGTGCTGGTACTGGTACTCGTGCTTACCTTTATCAGGCCGCTGCAGAAATACATTCTGTGGATGGCGATGGCGGCCATCCTGGCCGTGGGCTGTGGCGTTTTCGCGGTCAGCTCGGTGATGTCCCGGCCACTGAATTACATGATCGATACCGGGCTGATTCCAATTATCATTTTCGCCTGCACGGTATCGCGCATGCGCTTCTACCAGGCGGCCACGTGCTCGCTGATACTGTTCGTCACGTACCAGGGGTTTGCTTTTTCAACGGGCGCCAATGCGCCCTTTTTCATGGGCTCTGAGCCCTACCAGATCCACCAGGCATTCTCCTTCCTTGTGTTTATTGTCATTGTCATCTCGCTGTTTGCCAGCTATCTGCTCGAGTACCGGATCCGCGAGAATTTCCTGCAGAACATGATGCTTGAAGAAGAAGGCCAGCGCCTGCGCGGGCTCACTGACGTCCTGCAGAAGCTGTCCAGCACCGATGGTCTGACCGGGCTGTATAACCGCCGGCATTTCATGCAGGCATTTGATGCCGAATGGCGACGCTGCCAGCGGGAGCACCGTCCGCTGGGGCTGATCCTGATGGATATCGACTACTTCAAGCCCTTCAACGACAACTACGGCCATCAACCCGGCGACGAGGTGCTCAAGAAGGTCGGCGCTGCACTGCAGGGAGTGGCCAAGCGCGGCGGTGAAATGGCGGCCCGCTATGGCGGCGAAGAATTCATCATGCTGTTCCCGGACCAGAGCCTGGAAGGCATCAAGGCGGTCGCTGACAAAGTGAACAAGGTCATCGCTAACCTGCAGATTCCACACGACTTTTCGCAGGTGGCCAAGGTCGTGACCTGCAGCGTGGGGGCGGTGACCCTGTTCCCGAACAACGAGACCACGCTGAAGCAGGTGATCGAACGCTCCGATGAATGCCTGTACGCCGCCAAAGAAGGGGGTCGCAACGGCTTCGTTGCCTGCGAGATGTAAATTTTTTTTACCCTTCGTTTTCTAACTATCCACAGGCCTTTCAACGCGATTTTCAAGCGACCCGCAGACGCCATAAGGGCACCCGGGTAGGTCATCACTAACCCGGCCAATTCCCCCGAAAGTTATCCACAGCAATACCCCAGCATTTCACCCGGATTCGCTCCGACTTTCCACTTGCAAACAGCCTCTGGACACTCTATGTTGTTGCTTAAGCGTTGGCTGACCCCTATATGTTGGGTGGTCGGCTCGGGAGCCCGCTCCCCGCCAAATGACGCACTGGCACGGCAAAAGCACGATTCAAGGCCGTCCGGCAGCGCTCAGACCGAAAGAACAGGCCGGCCCACCGGCCCCGGACAGGCAGTCCGGACGGGGGCTCTGATGCAGAGCCTGACCAGCCGCTACTGCCAGTCCCGGTGCGACGCAAGCCGCCCAATCCGACACACATAGAAGAACAGGTCCCGCCAGGGCCACCAGGAGCAAACCACGATGCAGACGGATGTGCAGATCACCCCTCCCAATACCGACTCCGCCGCCCAGCCGGGCCAGCCAAACAAGAACACTGCCAGCGCCGACGAACTGGCCGCCACCGCCCCCGGCCAGTTGCGGGTGATCAAGCGCAACGGAACCCTGGTTACCTACTCCGACGAGAAGATCTACGTGGCCATTACCAAGGCCTTCCTGGCTGTAGAGGGTGGCAATGCGGCCGCCTCCTCGCGCATTCACGAAACCGTGCGGCGCCTGACCGACCAGATCACCGATACTTTTTACCGGCGCATGCCCTCCGGCGGCTGCATCCACATCGAGGAAATACAGGACCAGGTGGAACTGGCTCTGATGCGTGGCGGCGAGCATAAAGTCGCCCGTGATTACGTCCTCTACCGCGAAGAACACGCCCGCATGCGCGCCGAGAAAGACGCCGGACGGCAGACCTCGCAGTACCAGGCCAGCGGCATCCAGGTCATCCAGCTCGACGGCAGCAGCGCGCCGCTGGATGAAAAGCGCCTGCGCATCATCGTTGCCGAAGCCTGTGAAGGACTGGAAAGCGTGGACGCCGACCTGATCTTCAACATGGCCATCAAGAACCTCTATGACGGTGTCAGCATCGAAGAGGTCAACAACTGCCTGGTGATGACCGGACGCACCCAGGTGGAACAGGACCCCAACTACAGTTTTGTCACCGCCCGCCTGCTGCTGGACAAGCTGCGCGCGGAGGCATTGCAGTTTCTGGGTATCGCCGACAGTGCGACCCAACATGACATGGACACGCTGTATGCAAGGACGCTCCCCGAATACATCCGCCGTGGTGCCGAACTCGAACTGCTGAATCCGGAATTACTGCAGTACGACATCGACCGACTCGGCAAGGCCCTGAAGCCCGAGCGCGACCAGCAGTTCAACTACCTGGGCCTGCAGACCCTGTACGACCGCTACTTTATTCATAGCGACGAGCAGCGGTTTGAACTGCCACAGTGCTTCTTCATGCGCGTGGCCATGGGACTGGCGCTGCTTGAGGATGACCGCGAGGCCCGCGCCATCGAGTTCTACAACCTGATCTCCTCGTTCGACTACATGAGTTCGACGCCGACCCTGTTTAATGCCGGCACCCTGCGTCCGCAATTGTCCTCCTGTTACCTGACCACCGTGTCGGATGACCTTGAGGGCATCTACAGCGCCATCCGCGATAACGCCCTGCTGTCCAAGTGGGCGGGCGGCCTCGGCAATGACTGGACCCAGGTCCGGGCACTGGGCGCCTATATCAAGGGCACCAATGGCAAGAGCCAGGGCGTGGTGCCATTCCTGAAAGTCGTCAACGACACCGCCGTGGCGGTGAACCAGGGCGGCAAGCGCAAAGGCGCGGTCTGTTCCTACCTCGAAACCTGGCACATGGATATCGAGGAATTCCTGGAACTGCGCAAGAACACCGGGGATGACCGCCGCCGCACCCACGACATGAATACCGCGAACTGGATTCCTGACCTGTTCATGAAGCGCGTATTCGATGACAAGGACTGGACGCTCTTCTCCCCCAACGACACCCCGGACCTGCACGACCTGATCGGCCGCGCCTTCGAGGAACGGTACGAGGAATACGAGCGCCAGGCCGCCAGTGGCGAACTGAAGTATTTCAAGACGATTCGCGCCGTGGACCTGTGGCGCAAGATGCTCTCCATGCTGTTTGAAACCGGCCACCCGTGGCTGACCTTCAAGGATGCCTGCAACCTGCGCTCGCCGCAGCAGCACAGCGGCGTGGTGCACTCCTCCAACCTGTGCACGGAAATCACCCTGAACACGTCCGAGGATGAGATTGCCGTCTGCAACCTGGGCTCCATCAACCTGGTCGCCCACCTGACCGAGGACGGCGTCGATCACGCCAAGCTGGAGCGCACGGTACGCACCGCAGTACGCATGCTCGATAACGTGGTGGACATCAATTACTACGCAGTACCGCAGGCGCGCCGTTCCAACCTGCGCCACCGGCCGGTCGGCCTCGGCCTGATGGGCTTCCAGGACGCCCTGTACAAGCTGCATATCTCCTACTGTTCCGATGCGGCGGTGGAGTTTGCTGACCGTTCCATGGAAGCCATCAGCTACTACGCCATCCAGGCCAGTACTGAACTGGCCGAGGAACGTGGCACCTACTCCACTTTTGAAGGCTCCCTCTGGAGCCGCGGCATCCTGCCGATAGACTCGCTGGACATCCTCACCGAAAACCGCGGTGCCGATTACATCGAAGTCGACCGCACCCAGACCATGGACTGGAACAGCCTGCGGGAACGGGTGAAAACCGCCGGCATGCGCAACTCCAACGTGATGGCAATTGCCCCCACGGCCACCATTGCCAACATCATTGGTGTCTCCCAGTCGATCGAGCCGACCTACCAGAACCTGTACGTCAAATCGAACCTGTCCGGTGAGTTCACGGTGATCAACCCGTTCCTGGTACGCGACCTGAAAGCCCGCGGACTGTGGGACAACGTGATGGTCAACGATCTCAAGTACTTTGACGGCAGCGTCCAGAAGATCGACCGGGTACCGCAGGACATCAAGGAGATTTACTCAACCGCCTTTGAAGTGGAACCACGCTGGCTGGTCGAAGCCGGCAGCCGCCGCCAGAAGTGGATTGACCAGGCCCAGTCACTGAACCTGTACATTGCCGGCGCTTCCGGCAAGAAACTGGACCTGACCTATCGCATGGCCTGGTTCCGCGGACTGAAAACCACTTATTACCTGCGTGCCATCGGCGCCACCGCCACGGAAAAATCCACCATTCATGATGGTGCACTGAACAAGGTGGCTTCGAACGCACCGGAAGTCGTCCAGGCGGCACCGGTACCGCAGGCCTGCAGCATCGACAATCCTGACTGTGAGGCATGCCAGTAAGGCTGCACGACACTGCCACAGGAAATTGGATCGAACACGGAGAACGCAGAAGATGTTGAATTGGGAAGAATATGATGTCCCCGAAGAGGCGCCAAGCTCGGCGCCCGTGCAGCAACGCCGCGAGCAGGCGCCTGCCAGTGGGCATACGAACGCCGCGGCTTCCGCCCCCCGGACCAGTGCAACGCCCCCGCAGGCGGCCTTGTCCCAGGCGGAAGTCGTAGCGTCCAACACGCCGGAACCGGCACCGATGCCGGTGGTGGAAGGCGCGTTGGAAACGGTTCAGGAGGAAGCTCAGCGCATGGACGCGCACGCCTCCGAACACCTGCAGAAAGCCCAGGAGGCGCTGGAAGAACTGGACGTCACCGCGGGTCTGCAGGAACTCGAGATGGGCGCCCAACGGCTGGAAGTCGATCAGAAACGCATGATCAACTGCCGCGCTGACCTGAACCAACTGGTGCCATTCAAGTACGAGTGGGCCTGGCAGAAGTACCTGGACGGCTGCGCCAACCACTGGATGCCGCAGGAAATCAACATGACCGCAGACGTGGCGCTGTGGAAATCGGCCAACGGCCTGACCGATGATGAGCGCACCATCGTCAAGCGCAGTCTCGGCTTTTTCTCGACAGCAGATTCGCTGGTCGCCAACAACCTGGTACTGGCCATCTACCGGCTGATTACCAACCCGGAAGCCCGGCAGTACATCCTGCGCCAGGCTTTTGAAGAAGCGATTCACACCCACGCCTATCAATACTGTATTGAATCGCTGGGCATGGACGAAGGCGAGATCTTCAACATGTATCGCGAGATTCCGTCCGTCGCCCGCAAAGCGGCCTGGGGTCTGAAGTACACGCAGGACATCAGCGACCCCACCTTCCAGACCGGCACACCGGAAACCGACCAGCAGTTGCTGCGCAACCTGATCGCCTTTTACTGCGTGCTGGAAGGCATGTTCTTTTACTGCGGCTTCACGCAGATCCTGAGCATGGGCAACCGTAACAAGATGACCGGCACGTCCGAACAGTTCCAGTACATCCTGCGCGATGAATCCATGCACGTGAACTTCGGCATCGACGTGATCAACCAGATCAAGCTGGAGAACCCCAACCTTTGGACCACCGAGTTCAAGGAAGAGGTGATCCTGATGATCCTGGAAGGCACGCAACTGGAAATTGAATACGCCCGCGACACCATGCCGCGCGGTGTACTCGGCATGAATGCCGCAATGATGGAAGAGTACCTGCAGTTCATCTGCAACCGGCGCCTGGCCCAACTGGGTCTGCCCGAGCAGTTCGCCGGTGTGAAGAATCCGTTCCCGTGGATGTCAGAGATGATGGATCTGCGCAAGGAAAAGAACTTCTTCGAAACGCGGGTTATCGAGTACCAGACGGGCGGTGCACTGAGCTGGTAACAGGCCAATCGCGCATGGCGCAGGGAGCATTATCTGCATGAGCAATCCCCAACAGGAAATCGAAGAACTGTTGCAGGCATTGGAGAAAGTGGAAATCATGATGTCTTCCATGCGCCATCGCGTCACCCTGCTCAGGCAGGCAGCCCGCAATGCGCAGCAGCAGAGCCTGCCGGCCCCGGCCGAATCCGATCGCCAGGCAATGCGCGAAGCCTCCGAACGGCTGCAGCGATTTGCCATGCAACCGAAGGCCCCCAAGCGCACCCTGCACTGAGTTGCCACATCCCCACGACCTGCAGGCGCAACGATGAAAATCTTTCAGTTCTGGGCAAAAAAGTCCGAGACCATCACGAAGGATGGCCAGCCCTGGGACGTCCATGGGTTCGGCGCATCCAATGTCAGCCTGGAAGATGCCCTTCAGAACGCCGCGGAGCGTGCCAGGAAAATCGCACAGCGCCTGCAGCAAAACGTCCCGCCCGACTCTTATTTTTACTCTGACCGGCCACTGCGCGAGGAAATACTTGAGCAGGGCGAAGTCGATGACGAGGTAGCCTGGGTGCTGACCAGGAATGCCTATGGCTCGGTGGTTCTGAACACGGCCTCGGTGCTTTTCGCTGATATCGATTATCCGCGGCAGTCCATGCTGCAGCGTATGAAACGCTGGTTCGGACGGTCCGCCGACGACCGCCTGACCCCCGATGAACGAATCATCGCCAACTGCCGACAGGTCGCGGACCGCAACGGCCTGGGCTTACGCCTCTATCGTACCCGCGCCGGCTATCGCGCCATGGTGACCGATCGAACCTATGATCCGGCTGCCGAGGAAACCCAGCTGTTGCTGAACGAGTTCGGCTCCG
>JBFJWR010000117.1:0-8437 GCA_041623535.1 Pseudomonadales bacterium | reverse complement strand
TGCACGCACCGACTACCGGAATTGGCGCATCCTTCTTCACCTGGAGTGGCGGTGGAGATACCGACCCACTGATCGGCTCAGTGGACGGCGTTGAGAAAGTCAAAATTGAACTGACGGACAGTGCGGGCAACTACCTGGTGACCCTGCTGGGCCCCATCGACCACGAGGCTGCCGATATCGAAGACGCGCTCGAGTTTACGATTGGCGTTTCGGTCAGTGATGGCGATCTTTCTTCTGCCACCAGCGAACTGACCATCCGTATCGAAGACGACAGCCCGGTCGCGTTCACCGCGGATACCGCGCGCCTTTCGGATCAGGTCGCGGGTGAGCGCAGTGTCACCGCCGATCTGCACTTCAAGACCGGCGCCGATGGCCTGGGCAACGTTGTTTTCAACCTCGGTGTGGAAGACGGCTTGGTTGCTGCCACGGATGCTTCTGGTGCGCCACTGCTGCTGAACGGGGAACCGCTGTACATCTATGGCGATGGCACAGCCACGCTACAGTTCTGGACCAAACCGGGCGGCGAAGCAGAACCCCAACTCGGCATGGAAATCGCCATAGATGCAGAGAACGGCAACTACACGCTGACCACTTTCGGCATTGTGACCAATGGATCGGACGTAGTCGTGGGGAGTTTCAGTGGCGTCGGCGGCGGCAATGTTCAAACCAAGGGTATATTCAATCAGGGCCTGGGTATCGGTGACGGCATCGACAACAACCTGGATGACATGCTGTTGACCACGCCGAACACCAGCGTGAATACGAACAACAGTGAAATCGGCATAGGTAGCGGGAACAGCTTTGAGAACGGTGAACTGCTCAGGATGGACCTGGTTGATGGCCTGCGTATCGACAGCGGCACGACTTCCGGATTCAATTTTGACTCGCGCATTGAAGTGACCCGATTCAAGCAGGAGATCTCGTTCTCCGGCAACGGCGGTTCTGCAACCACGCTGGTACTGGCCGCGCTCGCTGCTGATGAAACACTGGGCGAGGATTATCTGGATCTGGGCACCAACAACATCGTGATTTATGATCGCTCTGGCGCGGTGGTGTACGACGGCGCCAACAGCATCGACACCGGCGTCGTAACAGTTACGGACCTGGGCGATTCAATTCAGGTTGCAGGCGTCACCGGCGCCAAAGGCGGTGAAAAGACCGGTTTCTCCTATGAAATCCTGAGCAACACGTCCTTCTACGCAATTGAAGTAAGCGCAGTCGACCAACAGCCCACCTTCAAACTCGGTGGTTTCGAATACACCTCGACAGGTGTTGGCCTGCCAATTGATTTGTCCTACGCACTTACCGGTACCGACGCCGATGAGGATTCCGCGAGCGGAACGCTGGCAGCCACCCTCTACCCGGAAGGTCAGATCATTCCCGGAGATACCAACGACGATGTGAATGATGAACTGAACGGCACCGACGGTGCAGACTTCATCTTCGGTTATACCGGCAACGACCAGATCGACGGTGGAGCCGGAGCTGATCACATCATGGCCGGTGACGGCGATGACACCATCATCTACGACGCAGCGGATGTTGTGGTGGATGGTGGCGAAGGCGTTGACACACTGCTTGTTGACGGCGCCCTGACGGGTGCAGGAGCCATCGAGCACATCGAGAAACTCGATATGTCTGACACCGACGGAGATAGCGACTCCATCGAACTGACCGCAGACGACGTACTGGATCTGAGCGACGGCGAACTGTTTATCGATGGTGATACCACGGACTCGGTAACGCTGACTGGCTTTTCCGAAGTCACTTCGGACGAAGCCGGCTACCGCCTGTACGAGGGCACAACCAGCGGACTGGACGCCGTAAAAGTGTATGTCGACACGACCATCCCGGACCCCGACGCACCCTGATTCTGCGGCAGGCGATCACAAAAAAAGGGGTGCAGTTGCACCCCTTTTTTCATTCCGCATTTTACTTCAGATCAGAATATCATTCTGCGAATAGGTCAGCGGCGTAATCTCTTCCCCCGCTTCCTCGCGTGGATGTTTACGGCGTTCAACAAATGTATTACTGGCCGGCACTGCTTCCTCTGGAATTTCCACGTGACGCAACTGGCCGACAAACTGCCCGGGTGGCAGATCTCCCAGCCTGGGGAACTGCCGGGCGCGCATGGCCTTGTGATGGCGATCATGGATGCAGACACTGTCACGAATCGTGGGCCAAACGCGGTCGGCCAGCAGGGCAGACAGTACCGACCCTGAAGTCATCAGTTCCGGAGCGAAGCCGTTGAGTAATTTGAGCACCGGCGGCAACGCTCCATTCACACCACCCCACATACCCGGCATCATCAGTTCGGTATGGGAGTAGTGATCGCGCATGACATGAAACCAGCGCCCCGAGTCCAGCCAGTCGTCCACCGCCACACGTTCGCGTACGTTTAACAACGCCCGCACGTCGCGCATCAGGAAGTACTGTACCTTCTTGTCGCCCAGCACATGCAAGCCCCACAACTGGGGCTCTTTCAGTCGCCCGCGCCCGGAGACCTGCACGATCTGCGCACCGGTGGCCAGCAGGCGTTTCTGCTTGTCGGCGGGAAAGTCACTGGCCACGTAGAAGCGACAGCGCCAACCGGGGTAGATGGCACGCGCGAAGGTCGCGTTCTGGACCGCGCCCTTCACCAGGTATTCATCCGATGTTGGCAGGGTGAAAACAATGATATTCCGGCCCGGGTTGCCGGCATCAAATGCCGGGGGATCCTCTTCCGGAAGCCGAAAATCGACCGGCATGGCCGACGCAATGCGCGAGCGCAGCAACAATGCGACCTCACCGCACTTGACGGATTCGTCCACGCGATTCAATCGGCCCAGCACGATGGCCAGGCTGTCATTCACGCTGGGCTGGTCGTGATCAATCTTCCGCGCCGCCAGCAGTTCTGTCAGCGCTTCTTCGTCGTCACCCTGCTTCATGTGCAGGCGCGCAAGATTCAGGTGATAGTCAAAATCCCCCTTGGCCTGGTGGCGAATCTGGTCGAGGAAGGTTTTCGCCCGGCCGATCTGGCCGGCCGCCGTGAGGTACACGGTCAGGCGCAAATGATCCTGCAGGTTGAACTGGTTTGCGCGACGCAGCATGCGAACCGCCCGCGACTGCAGGTCTATGGCTTCCGAAATGCGTCCGTCGGCGTACGCCGTCCGCGCTTCATTAGAAAGTTTTTCCGGATCCATATGATCATCGCGTCCCGAGGTGCCAGCTGTGCGGGTCATGTCAGCCATGCCAAAAAAGTGGTGGCCAGCCAACTGGCACGAGAGGCAGCTTACTCCATCTCGCCATCAATATTCAGTTTATCCAGTACGCGCTCAAGGCCAAACAGCTTGACGCCACGCTCAACGGCCGCGCGGCCCGCATCCACTATTGAAGTACCCAGCACCTTGACGTCCTGGATCAGCCAGCCACCGTCCTGCGCACGATGAAAGTACACATCCAGCGGCAGGGTCTTGATCGCGGCGTCCACTTTCAGGTGCACACGGGCATCTTCACCCGTTGTTTCTGCGTCGGCGATGACGCGCGCCTTGAACACCCGGATGCGCTGACGATCGTAGTTCTTCAGCGCATTGACGTAGCGTTCCCGGACGGCCTGCCGCACCGTGGCCTGGGCCTGCAGGGCCAGGCCCCGTTCATCGATGACCGCCCAGTGGTCGGCAAATATCTCGCGCGTGACATGCTCGATGTCCAGAAAGCGCTGGAAATGATGATCGACCAGTTCGCCAAGCATCTTGTCACGGACTTCATCCGGTTTGCCGCGTGTTTCACGCAGCCGCTGGGTAAACCCCTGGATGATGCTCTGCACGATGTGGTGTGGCAGCGCGTCTGGATCCGGCTCTGGAATCGGTTCGACGTCATCAGCTGCCATGGCTCCCTGAAAAACCAGCATCAGGGCAAAGAGCGCCACCAGCAGGCGCATGCTCATTTTTTCGGCAGGCACGGGTCGAGGATAAATGCGCACTGCTCACCTTCCGTGAAGTAACCGCCAGTACGACCCGAGTAGGAAACTTTTTCGACCTTGCCATTGCCCAGCATCACGTTGGCATTGCAGTAACGTTTTTTCATCGCAATGCTGCCGCCACCCAGACCGCTCTGGCCACCACCACCCGCATAGCCGTGCTGGTCACCGCCACCCTCGTAGGTCAGGAATTCCTTGTCATCGACTTTCTCGGTGCGATTGGGCACCCCGGCACAGGCGTACAGGTCGGTCTTTTTCATGCCGAGCAGTGTCCGCTGGGCTTCCTCTGCACGTTGTGACCGCATCAGCGAGCAACTGGTGAGCAGTGAAGCAATCACTACCAGCAAAACACCCCTGGTCAGGTTTTGAATTCGGTTCGGTGTGGTCAACACGCATCCTCTTATATAAAAAACAGGTTTCCTGAAAAGCATCGACATTATAGCTACTCAATGGTTCCTCATGACCGCTCGACCAGTTCTGGGCGCTTGATTTCTCATACCCGGGCATTCAGGAAAAATACTTTCTAAAATTAGCGCGCTATCTTTTCATCGCCGAACGGTGATGGCAGACTACTGTGAAATCATAAGCATAAAGATGACTCCCGATGTTTGAAGCCTTTAAAAATTTCGACAAGCGCTGCAAGGCATTGGGGCTGGTGGTCGATTTTGAAGACCTGCTGACGCCAGAGGCAGAGGGCGACGAGAAAGCCCGGATCATCAACCAGACCCTGCGCAACTGCATCAATGATCTCGAAGAAATGGTCGACCGTGGCCACTGTACGCTGCCGCCGCTCAACAAGGATGAAGCGAAACCCTTCTGAGTTCTGCTGATCGCCCCGACCCCCTGCTTTTCACTCAATCCCCCTGCTCCCTGATCCCGGGTTCCCGACTAAACTGTCGGTTCGCGCACGCTGAATCACCGCCCTTCGTGCGCCCCACCAGTGGAGTAACCTCATGACCAGCAAACGCCTCAGCCTGCTCGACGCCTCGTTCCTTTATGGGGAATCCGGCGCCACCATGATGCACGTGGCCGGCATGTCGCTCTACCAGATTCCCGAAGATGCGCCACCCGACATGCTGCGCAGGATCGTGGAGGAATTCTGGGCCGTTCCCAAGGTGTACCCGCCCTTCAATTACCGGTTGGCCAGCCCCGATTTTCTCAAGAATCCGCGTCATCGCTGGATCGAGGAAGACGAAGTGGACCTGGCGTACCACGTGCGCCGGTCGGCACTGCCTGCGCCGGGTGACGAGCGCGAACTGGGCATCCTGGTATCGCGCCTGCACAGCAACCAGATGGATTTTCACCGTCCACCGTGGGAGATGCACATCATCGAGGGGCTGGAGGGCAACCGGTTCGCCATTTACTTCAAGATGCACCACTCGCTGATCGATGGCATCACCGGCATGAAAATGATGGTGCGCAGCCTGTCAGAAGATCCGCTGAACCAGACCATCCTGCCGCTGTTTGCGACACCACCATCGAAACGGGCCAGCCGCAAAAGCACCGACGGCAACGATTTCATGACCGCGCTGACCGGCACCATGGAAAGCGTCCGCCTGCAGCTGGGAACCGCCAAGGACATCGGCAAGGCCATGTTGACGGTGGGCAAGGCGATACGCGGCAAGGATTCGCTGACCATCCCGTTCCAGGCGCCCAACAGCATCCTCAACGGGCGCATTACCCGGGGTCGAAGATTTGCCACCCAGCAATTTGAACTGTCACGCATCAAGGCGCTCAGCAAGAAAGCCGGCGGCTCCCTGAATGACATCGTGCTGGCCATGTGCTCGGGCGCCATTCGACGCTTCCTGCTGGAGATGAACGAACTGCCGGCCAAACCCCTGATTGCGATGATCCCGGTCAACGTGCGGCCGGCGGATGATCCGGGCGGTGGGAATGCAGTCGGCGTGATGCTGGCATCGCTCGCCACGGATATTGCCGACCCTGCAGAGCGCCTGCGCGCAATTCTCGACTCTGCGCAGCGTGCCAAGGATCACCTGCAGGGCATGTCGCGGCAGGCCATCATGGGTTACAGCGCATTGATCATGTCGCCCTTTTCCGTGCAGCTGACCACCGGTGTCAGCGGCCGGGTTCGCCCCGCGTTCAATGTCGTGATTTCCAATGTTCCGGGACCAACCAAGCCCCTGTACTTCCGGGGTGCGGAACTGCTGGCAACCTATCCGCTGTCGATTCCGCTGCATGGACAGGCGTTCAATATCACCCTGCAAAGCTATGCCGACACCCTGAACTTCGGCTACGTCGGCTGCAGCAAGACTGTGCCACACCTGCAGAAGATGGCGCTGTACACGGTGGAAGCGCTGGAAGAACTCGAAGCGGCGCTGGGCTGACTGCATGGCAAAAAGCGCCCGAAACCGGCAGGTACGCAGGCCCCGTGTCAGCAACGCAATGCAGTCTGCGTCCACCTACGCCGAGTGGCTGCAGGCCGCCAGGGAGGCCGACCAGGCATCCGGAGCAGTCGACTGGCGCGAGGACGACGAATCGCCGCACCTGGCCAGCGGTCTGCTGCGCGCCGATATGGATCGACTACGCGTCCTGCGCAGCAGTGGCAAACCACTGGAAATCCAGGAGGTATTGCAGGAAAGCCTGTACCGGCACCAGGGTGATATCGCCAACCCGATCAACTACCGGGTGGCACTGGCCGGCACCAAGCGGGTCATAGACGAGTACCTGGATGAAGTCGAAACCACCCTGCGCTATCTCGCCGCCCAGGACTTTCCGGAACTACCCAGCGGCGCCAAGCTCGCGGCCATGCAGATGGCCGCAACCAACCTCGGCGAACCCGCCCTGTTGCTGAGTGGTGGCGCATCCATGGGTTTCTTTCACCTCGGGGTGACCAAGGCGCTGCTGGAACAGGGACTGCTGCCCGAAGTGATTTCGGGCGCCAGCATGGGCGCCCTGATCGGGGGCGGCATCTGCAGCCGCACCGACGCAGAACTGGCGGAGATGTTTGCCAACCTGGAAGCCATGTATCGCTTCGGCATTCGCTTTCACCGCCCGACCGAGATCTGGCGTCACCGCAGCCTGCTGGACGGCAAACAGATGCTGCACTGCGCGCAGGAGAATATCGGCAACGAGACCTTCTTCGAGATGTGGCAGCGTACCGGGCGCAAATTCAGTGTCTCGGTGTCGCCCAACCGCGCGCGCCAGAAGCCACGCATCCTGAGCTTCCAGACGTCCCCCAACGTGCTGGTCGCGCGTGGCGTGCTGGCCTCCTGTGCGATTCCGGGGGTTTTTCCGCCGGTTACCCTGCACAGCCGCAGTGGCACCGGCACGTCACGGCCCTACCTGCCCACCGAACTGTGGGTGGACGGCACCTTTCAGGGCGATCTGCCGATGAAACGCCTGGGCCGCCTGTTCAACGTGAATCACTTCATTGTCAGCCAGACCAACCCGCATGCCGTGCCCTTCCTGGCCAGCCGCTCGGGACGCGGGCCCTTATCACTGCTGGCCGACCTGGGTCTTTCCACGGCCCGCGCACAGACCGCGCAGGTGCTCAAGGTACTGCAGTCGCGCATCGTCAGTCCGGGCGTACAGAATGTCATGGAGCACGCCCGCCTGCTGGCCGAGCAGGAATACAGAGGCGACGTGAACATTCATCCGCCAGTCAGCCCCTGGATGTACCGGAGAATCCTGAGCAATCCTTCGGTGGATGATCTCAAGCGTTACATCCAGCTGGGTGAACGCGCCACCTGGCCGCAGATTGCCCTGATCCGCAACCAGGTACGCATACGCCGCACCCTCAAGGAATGTATTGAGACAGTCGGAAAACGCGGAAAGAAGACAGCCTGACGCCGGATCGCAGTCGCCCGGACTGCAGCAGTTACGCGGTGCTTGAGGTGTGGTGCCCAGGGCGGGGGTCGAACCCGCACGACCAAAGGTCAATGGATTTTAAGTCCACAGCGTCTACCAGTTCCGCCACCCGGGCCACGACGGGATTTACCCGGAGGGTAAATGGAGGCTGGGGTCGGAATCGAACCGGCGTACGCGGAGTTGCAGTCCGCTGCATGACCACTCTGCCACCCAGCCACGGTGGAGGGCCGCAAGTCTAACGGAAATTGACGAAAAAAAAAGGTATAGCTGCAGGGCAGTCACCAACTGACCCATTGGGCGCGGCCCGGGATCAAGGAATCCTGTCGCCCTGGGCGCCGTTGAAGGATCTTGTATGGCTCGGGTCGTCCTGAGCGGAGGCGACACAAAGTGTCGCTGCAGTCGAAGGATCTCGAAATTCAGAGAGCGCACTTTCAAAATGCGTCGTACTCGGCGCGAGGTCCTTCGACTTCGGGCTGCGCCCTTCGCTCAGGATGACGGCCTATTTATCGTCCCGAGCGTAGTCGAGGGATCTCGGCCAGAATACTTCGCTCTGCTCAAGTGCTGCGCAACCCAAAGAGGCCCTTCGACTGCGCGCTGCGCGCTGCGCTCAGGGCGACACATCCCCATATTTGCTCTCGCGCTTGCGAGCGG
>JBFJWR010000116.1:0-8490 GCA_041623535.1 Pseudomonadales bacterium | reverse complement strand
GGGTAAGTATTATTAATTCTTAAATTTTTAAAGAGATGTTTTTTTTGTTCTGACTGTGCGGGCGGAAAACTTGGATAAGTAAAGAATCGCCAGTCATGGAGCGTTGTTCAGAGCAGTGTCTTGTTGTGCATAAGAAGACTTGTTTGTGTCCCCGATGTAGCTTTCAAAGCTGTGCACAAAAACTTGATAAAAAAGTTTTCAGAAACAATTCACAACTTATACACACGCTCGATACGCTTCGTACACAGATGGCTGTGTATGAAATTGCACGCATGTTTTGCAGGTTGGCAGCGGTGAAAAAAATTAATCGAATTTAACTCCATGGTGGGAAACGAAAAAAGAAGTTTTGCCTGTTTTTCTCGGGGAAAACCGGTTGTCTTCGAGAGATTCGCAGGTATAAACTGCTTTGCTCTTCACCTCCCAAAAGTCCGCCGAGACAACAAAACAAAATGGAGAGTATCTGAATGGAAGCCGTGTGCTGGAAGCATTGTCTCGATCAATTGGAGCGGGATATTCCGCGCAAAGAATTCGACACATGGATCCGGCCACTGCATGCAGAATGGGACGAACAGGAACTGCGACTGCTCGCTCCCAACCGGTACGTACTCGACCATGTAAACCAGGATCATCTGAATCGTATTCTTGATGTCTGGAGCGGCCTCACCGGAGAAATCGAACCGCGCGTGTTACTGGGAATTGGTGCACGCGGCACGGTTGTTCCAGTCCAACTGAACAATGACGCCCCGGTTATCTCTGAAGCTGAGAAAGCCCTGCTCGATGCAACCCCGGTCAGTGTCGAATCGCAAAGTTACAAGAACCCAATCGATCCAACTTCCCGGTTTGAAAACTACGTGGAGGGTGAGTCGAATCGGGTGGCAAGGTCTGCCGCGCTGAGCGTCGCCAAGTCGATGGCCGACTGCCTGTCGCGGGCCCCCGAAGAACGCGGTGCGCTGCAGAGCGGATATAACCCGCTGTATATCTACGGCGGCTCCGGGCTGGGAAAAACCCACCTCATGCATGCGGTGGCCAATCACGTCCAGGAATTGTGTCCGCAGGCGAAGGTCGCCTATGTGCGTTCCGAAGTCTTCGTCCGGAACATGGTGATGTCGATCCGGCATCACACCATGGATGACTTCAAGGCGTATTACCGATCACACGATGTGTTGCTCATCGATGACATCCACTTCCTGGCCGGCAAACCACAAAGTCAGGAAGAATTTTTCCACACCTTCAACTCGGTACTGGAACAGGGGCAGCAAATGATACTGACCTGTGATCGGTATGCGACAGAGATTGACGGGATGGAAGAGCGGCTGAAATCCCGACTCAACGGTGGTCTGCCAGTGGCCATCGAGCCGCCGGAACTGGAAACACGGGTCGCCATCCTGATGCGCAAGGCGGACAGCGAACAGGTTGAACTGCCCGAAGACGCGGCATTCTTTATCGCCCGTCATATTCAATCCAACGTGCGGGAACTCGAAGGAGTGCTGAAAAGGGTGGTGGCGTTTGCCCGCTTCCGTGGCGAACAGATCACCATAGAGAATGTTCGGGAAGGACTGCGCGATGTAATCGCGATCCACGACCGGCAGGTGACGATGGATTCCATACAACGCACGGTTGCCGAAGCGTGTAATACGACCGTGAAGGATATGAAATCCAAGAAACGCAATCGCGCAATTTCCCGGCCTCGACAGATTGCGATGGCGCTGGCGCGCGAACTGACGAAACACAGTTATCCTGAAATTGGTGAAGCGTTCGGCGGTCGTGATCACACTACCGTCTTGCACGCCTGCCGCGAGATCGATCGAATTCGCAAGGAAGACTCGGAAATCAGCGAAACCTACAAGGTATTGCTCAGACAACTTACCCGCTAGGGCACAGGGAGGCGGCCATGAAGATCACGACCACGCGGGAAGCGCTGATACGCCCCATACAGATGGTGACCGGCGTCATCGAACGTCGTCAGACCCTGCCGGTGCTTGCCAACTGCAAATTGTCTGTCGGTGAAGATGGAGTCTGGTTTACCGGGACTGACCTGGAAATCCAGGTAACCGCCAAAGTCGAATCCTGCCTGGTCGAGGCACCCGGAGTACTCACGGTATCGGGATGGAAACTGCTGGAGATCGTCAGGGCCCTGCGGGAAGAATCCGAGATCGTGGTCGCACTCTCCGGAGAGAAATTGCAGCTCAGCAGTGGCCGCAGCCGGTTTTCGCTGTCCACCCTGCCCGTCCGCGATTTCCCGGGTGTCGAAGAAACCAAGGCCGCATCACCTTTGCAGATGGATGCCGGTGTGCTGCAACAGTTGCTGGGGCGCAGCAGTTTTGCCATGGCGCACCAGGATCTGCGTTATTACCTGAATGGTCTGTTGCTCGAATTGCGGCAGGGGCAGATCCGGGCCGTGGCTACGGACGGCCATCGTCTGGCTTGTGCCCAGGTACAGGCGGATATCACCGGTGATGAAGTCAGCCAGGTCATTGTTCCGCGCAAGGCGGTTCAGGAACTCGAACGTATTCTGCGCGAGGCCAGTGGCAGCGTCGAGATATCCCTGGATCGTAACCACTTCGCAGTGCGAGGGCCCGGCTTCAACCTGATCTCCAAACTGATCGAGGGCAAGTTCCCGGACTACCAGGCAGTGATACCGCCCCATGATGTTATCCACGCGGAAGTCGAGCGTGAGGAGTTTCGCCAGGCATTGAACCAGGCAGCCAAGCTGGCAAACGAACGCTACCTGGGCGTCCGGTTGGCTTTTTCATCAGATCGGATCGTCGTATCTGCGAATAACCCGGACCAGGAATCGGCCGAAATTGAACTGGCGGCGGAGTTCAGTGGTGAACCCCTGGAGATCGGTTTCAATGTGCAGTACCTGCTGGACGCGGTCACGGCCGTGGAAGCAGACAAAGTCCAGATCTGGATGGATACGCCGCAGAGCAGTATTCGCATCGAAGAGCCGGGCAATGACGCGGTTCGTTACGTCGTCATGCCCA
The DNA here is from genome assembly GCA_041623535.1 of Pseudomonadales bacterium. GTDB lineage: Bacteria > Pseudomonadota > Gammaproteobacteria > Pseudomonadales > JBFGWM01 > JBFJWR01. The sequence continues at coordinate 5,506 of JBFJWR010000116.1, read as the reverse complement.
TGATGTTGTGATCCTGGCATGCAGCAGGCATGAGAATTGACCGTCTGACGGTCTCCAGGGTACGTAATATTTCCAACTCCAGGCTGGAGTTCCAGCCCCGAATCAACCTCTTCTACGGCCAGAATGGCGCCGGCAAGACCGGGTTGCTCGAGGCCCTGCACCTTCTGTCCGACGCGCGGACATTCCGACACAATGAAATTCGTCCCCTGATTCAGGATCGCCAGGCGGACGCCGTGGTGCATGGCGTATTGCTGGATGAAACGCGGGGGCAGTCTTTTACCGTCGGGGTGAGCAAGGCGCGTGGTGGCGAAACCAGGATCCGGTTTCAGCAATCAGAGGACATTTCCGCGGTTGCCCTGGCAAGAAAGGTTCCCCTGCTGGCCCTGGTTGATCAGGGCGAAGATTTGTCCCGTGGGGGTAGTCGGGCGAGGAGGCGGGTTCTCGATTGGGGATTGTTCCACGTGGAACAACGTTTTTATCCCGCCTGGCAAAGAATGCGCGTGGCAGTCCGACAGCGCAATCAGTTGTTGCGACGTGGTAATATGGGCCGTTCTGAGCTGCCGGCCTGGAATCTCCAGTTGTGCGCTACTGCGCAGGAGCTTGATGAGATTCGACAGACCTACTGCCAGCGCCTTCAGGAATTGGCAGAAGAGCAGTGGCGATCCTTTCTCGGCAACGATCTGGACCTGCGTATTTGTTACGAACGGGGCTGGGACGCGGAGCGGGATCTTGCAGTGGTTCTGCAGGACATGGAGGAGCGCGATCTGGCTCATGGCTATACGACGGTGGGTCCGCATCGAGCTGATTTACGCGTCAGTAGCTCGTTGGGAGACCCGGTTCGCACGCTGTCTCGTGGCCAGTTGAAAATGACGTTCTGGGGCCTGAGAATTGCGCAGTTGCGTCTGCACAATGAGTTGTCCCAGGAGAATTCGATCTGCCTGGTGGATGATCTGCCGGCAGAACTGGATCGGCAGAACCAGGAGAAGTTATTGGCAGCCCTGTGGGATACAGGAAGCCAGCTTTTTGTTACTGCGCTGGAGCCAGACCTGCCCATGCCCTCCGGGGTGGCGTCAGGCGAGGTAGGAATGTTTCACGTGGAACAAGGGGTGGTCCTCGGTGATAACCCGGTTTCTGGAGCGATAGAATGACCGTAGAAGAAGAACAACTGTACGATTCCAGTAGCATCAAGGTGCTCAAGGGGCTGGATGCCGTCAAGAAGCGACCGGGTATGTACATCGGCGATACCGATGACGGAACCGGCCTCCATCACATGGTGTTTGAGCTTGTTGATAACGCCATCGATGAAGCCCTGGCCGGTCACTGCGACAAGGTTACCGTGGTTGTGCATCCGGATGAATCGGTCTCTGTATCAGACAACGGCCGCGGCATTCCGGTCGATATGCACGAAGAGGGCAAGTCTGCGGCCGAGGTCATCATGACCGTGCTCCATGCCGGCGGTAAGTTCGACAGCAACAGCTACAAGGTTTCCGGCGGCCTGCACGGGGTTGGCGTCTCGGTTGTAAACGCCCTTTCCGAGCAACTGACCCTGACCATCCGCCGCGGTGGCAGTGTCTATGAACAAAGCTATCGGGACGGCGTCCCGGTAGAACCACTGAAAGTGGTCGGTAAAACAGAATCCTCGGGCACCGAGGTGCGTTTTCACCCGTCTCCGACGACCTTTACAAACATCTCGTTTCACTTCGATATCCTGGCCAAGCGCCTGCGCGAACTGGCCTTCCTGAATTCCGGCGTTGGTATCTCGCTGCGTGATGAGCGCAATGGGAAGGAAGAGGCGTTTTGTTACGAGGGGGGCGTTAGCGCTTTCGTCGAATACCTGAATACCAACAAGAACCCGCTGAATCGGGCTTTCCGTTTTTGCCAGGTTCGTGACGACCAGATCACCGTGGAAGTCGCCCTGCAGTGGAATGACGGGTACCAGGAGAACATCTTCTGCTACACCAACAATATTCCGCAGCGTGATGGTGGTACGCACCTGGCTGGCTTTCGCAGCGCACTGACGCGCACGCTGAACACCTATATCGACAAGGAAGGCCTGGCCAAGAAGCTCAAGGTGGAAACCTCCGGCGAAGATGCCCGCGAGGGTTTGACCGCGGTGATTTCGGTCAAGGTTCCGGACCCGAAGTTCTCCTCGCAAACCAAGGAAAAACTGGTTTCCTCGGAAGTGAAAACGGCCGTTGAGCAGGAAATGGCGCAGAAGTTTTCAGAGTACCTGCAGGAGTTCCCTGCTGAAGCCCGCTCCGTGGTCACCAAGATGATCGATGCGGCGCGCGCCCGCGACGCCGCCCGTAAGGCGCGGGAAATGACCCGCCGCAAGGGTCCGCTGGATATAGCCGGCCTGCCCGGAAAACTGGCCGATTGCCAGGAGAAAGATCCCAGCAAATCAGAACTGTTCCTGGTGGAGGGTGATTCCGCTGGTGGTTCCGCCAAGCAGGGCCGGGATCGGCGTACCCAGGCCATCCTGCCGCTTAAGGGCAAGATTCTGAACGTCGAGAAAGCACGCTTTGACAAGATGCTGTCTTCGGTGGAAGTGGGAACACTGATAACCGCGCTGGGTTGCGGGATCGGCCGTGACGAGTACAACCCGGACAAACTGCGCTACCACCGCATTATCCTGATGACTGACGCCGATGTGGATGGCTCTCATATCCGCACCCTGCTGCTGACCTTTTTCTTCCGGCAGATGCCGGAGTTGATAGAGCGTGGGCACATCTATATTGCCCAGCCACCGCTTTTCAAAGTCAAGAAGGGCAAGCAGGAGCGCTACCTGAAAGACGAGTCTGAGTTGGAGGACTACCTCTACCAGATTTCCCTGGAAGGCGCGGAACTGCTGGTGAACCCGCAGGCGCCACCGATTCTGGACACCGCACTGGAAGAGCTGGTGAATGATTACCGGCGCACCAGTCGGATCATCGATTTGCTGTCGCGCATGTATCCCACAGCGGTACTCCAGCATATTCCGTACCTGCCAGCCATTGTCAGCGAAGATCTGAAGAACCGGCAGAAAATGGAAGACTGGTCGGCGGCCCTGCACTCGCGCCTGCTTGCGGATGGCAGCGAGTCCACCGATTACACGATCACCCTGCATGAAGAAACCGAGCGGGAACTGTTCCTGCCGACCGTGGTGCATCGGGTGCACGGTATGGACCAGGCTTACCGCATTGAACGCGACTTTTTCGAATCCAGCGAATACAAGACCATGGTTCGGCTGGGTGAGAAGTTTTGTGGATTACTGGAAGAGGGCGCATCTGTGCGGCGTGGCGATCGTCAGCAGGAAGTCACTACCTTCCAGGAAGCGTTTAACTGGTTGCAGGGTGAAGCCCGGCGAGGCCACGGCTTCCAGCGCTATAAGGGTCTCGGTGAGATGAACCCGGAGCAATTGTGGGAAACCACGATGGATCCGGAATCCCGGCGACTGTTGCGCGTAAACGTCGAGGATGCGGTAGCTGCAGACCAGATATTCACCACGCTGATGGGTGACGCAGTTGAACCGCGCCGCGACTTCATTGAAGCCAACGCCCTGGCGGTCGCAAACCTCGACGTCTGACCGCGGGTCAGGAATCGTCGCCGGCGGGGCGTCGGGTTTGTTGCAGAATCCAGTCCGAGGCGGCGAGCAGATCATCGCAGATTTGCTGAGCCAGCCTGCCGTCGCCGGCAGCCAGCGTGCGCTCGCCTTTGCCGGTCCGGACCAGAATCGGTATCGCCTGCTTGGCGATCGCGACTTGTAAGTCTTTCTTTGTATCACCAACGAAGTAAGCGCCAACTACGCTCGTAGATAGCTCGGCTTCGATCTGGTCCAGCAGTCCAGTACGTGGTTTCCGGCAATTGCAGTTTTCGTCGGGGTGGTGCGGACAATAGAAAACCCCTTCGATTTCCCCCCCTGCTTCTGCCACCAGGGCGTGCATGTGGGCATGCATGGCATCCAGTTCTTCCAGGCCATAGAGGCCACGACCCAGGCCGGACTGGTTGGACGCGACCACGACCCGGTGCCCGGCCTGCGACAACCTGGCGATGGCTTCAATGCTGCCCGGAATCGGCCGCCACTCTTCGACTGATTTTATGTACTCGTCGGAATCTTCATTGATGACCCCGTCCCGATCCAGTATTACCAGTGGGTTGTCTTGCATGGGTGTCGCACCGTTGCTCTTGGTTCTGGGAAGCCGGACCGCTGCCACGGCATGCGGAGCCTGTCAGGCCAGTGGCTGCAGTCGCGATATGTCGGCGACCTGCAGAAACAATGCGCGCAGCTGGTGTAACAGCCGGTGCCGGTTCAGCCGCACTTCGATCTCGTCGCAGTTGACCATCACGTTATCAAAAAAAGCTGCGACGATGGGCTGCAGTCCGGCCAGCAACTCCAGCGCCGGCACGTAACTGCGTTCTCTGAGAAGCGGATCAACCTGCGCCTGCATCGCGAGTACCTGAGCATGGAGTTCGGCTTCGCTACCGGGTTCCAGCAGATCGGTCTGGATCTCGCCCGAGAGAGACTCACCGGCTGAGGACTTGGCGAGGATATTTGCCACGCGCTTGTTGGCGGCTGCCAGTTCCGTGGCGCCGGGTAGTTTCTGAAACTCGACGATGGCCTGGGCGCGCGCAACAAAGTCGACTACATCGGTGATTTCGCGTGCCGCCACGGCCTGCAGTACATCCGCGCGCATACCCTGTGTCAGCAGCCAGGCTTCCAGTCTCTGCATCACAAAGTCGCTAGTCGCTGCCGCCTGTTCGTCGTTGCCGAGCGCATCTGGCAGGCCCCGCGCCGCAAACTCCAACTCGGTACGCAGGTCGCAATGCAACTGCGCGTCCAACAGTATGCGGACCACCCCCAGACTTGCGCGACGCAGCCCGTACGGATCTTTGTCTCCGGTGGGTTGCTTGCCGATGGCGAAAAAACTCGCCAACAGGTCGAGTCGCTCGGCCAGCGCCACGGCGCGGCCGGCAGAAGACAATGGCAGGCCATCATCGGCATGGCGGGGCAGGTAGTGTTCTTCGATGGCGGATGCCACCTGCGGGTCCAGTCCGTCGAGCAGAGCGTAGTGGCGGCCCATGATCCCCTGTAGCTTGGGAAATTCCTGCACCATCTGTGTCAGTAGATCGCACTTGCACAGTCTGCCGGCGTTCTCGCTGATCTCCGGGTTCGCGCCGCACAGCGGCGCCAGGTGTGCAGCGAGCCTGGCGATGCGGGAACTGCGTGCCAGCATGCTGCCCAACTTACGCTGGAAGGCCAGGCCGTCCAGCGCTGGCTCGCGATCGCTGAGCGCCTGTTTGCGGTCTTCCAGAAAAAAGAACTCGGCGTCTGCGAAACGCGGCCGGATCACGCGCTCGTTGCCCTTGCGGACTTCCTCCGGATTCGTACTTTCCAGGTTGGTGACGGCGATAAACTTCGGCATCAGCCTGCCGCCCTGATCGAAGACCGGAAAGTACTTCTGATTCGCGCACATCGTTGATACCAGGGCCTCCTGGGGCACCTCCAGGAAGCGCGCTTCGAAACCGC
>JBFJWR010000115.1:0-8539 GCA_041623535.1 Pseudomonadales bacterium | reverse complement strand
GTCGAGGGACCTCGGGCATTGTACGACGCACCACCCAAACGCCTCGTCAATCGTTCGAGGCCCTTCGACTGCGCGCTGCGCGCTCCGCTCAGGGCGACAAACAACCCCGTCATCCCGAGCGAGCGTAGCGAGTCGAGGGATCTCGGGCGTTGTACGACGCACCACCCAGGCGCCTCGTTAATCGTTCGAGGCCCTTCGACTCCGCGCTGCGCGCTTCGCTCAGGGCGACATGGGTGGCGCGCTTCGCTCAGGGCGACATGGGTGGCGCGCTTCGCAATTCCGCGAGATGGGCAGCAGGAAAAATTCACAGCCGCTGCTACATTGAACTATAGAGTCAGCTAAGTTCATGTTTTTATTGGTATATTTAGGATTTGGTGCAATCACCAAGTTTGGCTTTAGAAAAACAATATTTTCGCGAATACTCCGGGGAGACTGCCATGGCCTGGGTCCAGAACCGAACTGCGCTCGTTGCGTCAGCATTCATGACCTGCCTGCCCCTTTGCATACCGGCACACGCGTTTGAGTTGGAGTTTCTGGACGGCGACCTCACCGTCGATGTGCGCAGTCAGCTGAACTACGGTATCTCCACCAGTATCGAGAAAGTCGACAAGGACCTGGTCTGGGGCCTGCCCAGCCGGCATCCGCTCACTGAGGATGCTGATGTTGCGACCGGCCATGGTGGCGGCGGTGGCAATGTATCGGGTGATGATGGCCGACTGGGCCACAAGCGCGGCGTGTACCAGAACCAGTTCAAGGGCATTACCGACATTCGCGCCAACTGGGGCGACTTCGGCGCCATCGTAAAAGTGCTGTATTTCTACGACGCTGAAGTCATGGACCAGGGACCCAAGAAAATCACGGAGCCACACAACGTGTGGACCGGAATGGATGGTGCCCCGGGGGGGGCCGCGTTGGTCGATACCGGTGTGCGGGCAACCCGCGAGATCGATTACAACGATGATGCACTCCGGGAAATCGGAGCCGACCTGCGCACCACCGAGATGTACACCTATTACGACGGCTACATCAGCGACATTGTTGAAACCGGTACCTTCGTCGACGACATCGGCCTGACGGTACGGCTCGGCGACCAGATCATCCGCTGGGGGCAGTCTACTTTTGCACCGGGCATCAGCATCTTTAACCCGCTGGATGCGAACCGGGTGCTGACCCCGGGCTTTGACATTGCCGAACTCGCCAAGCCGGTCGGCGGCCTGTTTATTTCTGCCGCGGTAACTGACTGGCTGATCGTCGAGACATGGGCGGGGTACGATTTCGAACCCCTGCAGATTCCGCCGGGCGGCAGTTTTTTCACCTACTACGACGTTGCGGGTGCGGGACGGGATGATTACAGCGGCACCGGCACCGGCTTTTGCATTCCCTTCACACAGCATGAAAACCGCTGGGACGTGGTGAACGGGCATCCGAGCGGCCTGGGCGGCTCCTGTCTCCCGCTGCAAAAACCTCAGTTTGCCAAGGATGATGGCCAGTTTGGTCTGCGGGTGACATTCGCCTCACCGTTTGAACTGGTCAACCAGTTCAGCGTGTATGCGCTCAGGTATCACAACACCTTCCCCGTGGTGCAGGTGACGCAGGCGGGCGTCATTCCTAACGCGATTCCTTGTGAGTTTGTTGATGATCCACTGATAAGGGCGGGGGACGGCGAAGGGGCCGCATTGGGCGCATTTCTGAATGTGGGCGACGATGAGACAGAAGAATCGGACTGCCGAACAGCTCTTCCCTATTCCACAGCCGGCCATGTCACCGACGAATTCATGAAAGCCGGACTGGCCTGGGTCGAGGGGCTGACTGCCTACGGTTTCTCGTGGAGCGGCAACCTGCCCTTTTGGGGCATCGCCTGGGCCGGCGAAGTTTCCTATAAGAAGGATTTTCCGTTGCAGGTATCGGTCGGCGAAGTCTTCAGCGCCAATGCGCATGCCTACTCCAACACCGATAACATCAACGGCGCTCTCGTTGCCGGATTCAACGTACCGGAGTTTCTTACCGGCCGGGAACTAGATGACCTGACCAACGGGTTTCTCTATATACCCAGGAACATCGACTGCCGTGATTACAACACCGCATTATGCGCGCCGGCACAATCCATCAACGGCAATGGATTTGCTGATGTAACGCCCGGCGTTGGATCCAGCCAGGACGTAGGCGGCATCGACGGCACCTTCGCCATCGGCGCGAACCCCGCCGGCACGCCCGCCCAGGGCTACTGGCCGCTGGATGTGTACCAGGCCAACATCACCCTGACCAAGATTCTCTCCAACATGCTGTGGCAGGACAATATCATCGTGCTGTGGGAAGGGGTGTATTCCTACGTGCACGGCTTTGATACCGGCTTTGGCTTCGATGCGCCGAACCTGAAACTGATCGAGCCCCTGCTCGAACCGACTGCCGAGAAATCCGGCTGGGGCTACCGCATGCTGCTGCTGGCGCAGAACCCGGGCATTTTCGGCTCCAAGATCGACATGACCACCACCTTCATCTTCTTCCACGATGTGAAGGGCACCACGACCACCAACCTCAACCTGTTCATCGAGGGCCGCAAGCAGGGCATTCTGGAATTCGGCTTCAAGTACGGCACCTTCCTGACCTCCGTCCGCTACCTGGGCTTCCTCGGGGCGGAAGGACAGAACCCGTTCAGCGACCGCGATTCCCTGCAACTGAACTTCCGCTGGACCATCTGAATGCGATGACCCGGTCAGGCCCTGCGCGGGCCGGGCACATCGAAACCGAACGGCCAAAACAAAAACACCCCGCAATGCAGGGTGTTTTTTTGCTCCGATCTGTCTCAGGAACCGGGTGCACTCGCTTCCGGCGCATCGCCGGTCAGGGTCTGGCGAACCTTGCGCAGGTCGGCCTTCACCGCTTCCATTTCTTCCGGGTCGATACTGGTACGCCTGCCGAACATTTCCTGCCGGCACTCCGGCACCAGGAAGCGGCACAGGGCCGGCAGAATCAGGATGGCGCCAAACATGTTGGCAGTGAACATGAAGACCAGCAGCGTGCCCATGTCGACCTGGAACTGCAGGCCCGAGAACAACCACGTCGCGACGGAACCGCCGAGCGAGATCCCGGTGAAGATCACCGCCTTGCCGGTCTTGTGCATGGTGCGCTCAAAGGACAGGCGCAAAGACAGGCCGCGCTCCAGGCCCTCCTTGATGGTACTCATCACGTAGATGCCGTAGTCCACGCCAATGCCCGCTGCCAGCGCCACCACCGGCAGCGTGGCCACCTTGAGGCCGATCTCCAGTTCCGCCATCAGGCCGTAGGAAAGCAACGAGACCAGCGACAGTGGGAACACCACGCTGACCACCATCATGGTGGATCGGAACGACAGCCACAGGAAGACGATGATCACCAGGTAGACATAACCGACCACCGGCAGTTCTTCCGCCTTCACCACCTCGTTGGTGGCGGCCATGACACCGACGTTGCCCGAGGCCAGGGCAAAGTGGACCTGGCCGGTGCCCTTCTCGTTGAACTCCTTCACCGCGTTTACGATGTTGGCGATGGTGTCGGCCTTGTGGTCCTCTGTGAACATCATGATCGCGATGGCGTCGCAGGTCGTCGTCTTGTTGGCGGCCGACGGCGGCACCATGTTGTACAACTGGCCCAGCGTGGCCTTGTTGCGCGGCAACTCGAATGAATTGACCCGGCCATCGTTCAGTCCGCTGTACACCAGCTCGGCGGCCGTGAAAATCGAATTCACCGCGGCCACGCCCTCGGTGTTCTTCATGTGCCACTGGAAGCGGTCGATCTCGTCCACCGCGGCATATTCCACGCAGCCGTAGTCGAGCATCTCGGCGATCACGACCATCACGTCGGTGCCGAGGTCGAAGTTCTCGACGATGGCCTTGGCATCCAGGTTGTAGCGCGAGTCCGGGCGCAGTTCGGGCACGCCTTCCTGCGCGTCACCGGTCATCAGCTTGGGATAGGTGTACAGGCCCCAGACTGTCAGCAAGCCGGAAATGCCGAGGATCACCAGTGCCGCCGAGGGCCGCGTGATGTAACTGAGCTTCTGCCACAAGCCGGCACCGAGATGCTCGCGCTTGATCTGCTTATCGCGGAACGCGGCCATGTCACCAATCTGCAGATAGGTCAGCCAGATCGGCATCAGCATCTTGTTGGTGATAATGATCGCCGCGACGCCGAAGGCAGCATTCAGCGACATCTCCTGGATGGTCTGGATCTCGATCAGGTAAATGGTGGCAAAACCCGCCACGTCGGTGATCAGGGCCGCGGTACCGGGAATCGCCAGGCGCCGGAAGGTCATCAACGAGGCATCATAGTTACTGCGCCCACTGTCGATTTCCGACACCCAGGCATTGGCATACTGCACGCCGTGACTGACGCTCACCGACAGCACCAGGAACGGCACCAGGATGGCGTACGGGTCGATGCCATAGCCAAAGAAATGCAGCAGGCCGAACTCCCAGACCACGGCAATGATCGAGCAGCCCATGGGCAGCAGCGACAGCTTGAATGACCCGGTATAGGCCCACAGCAGCAGCATGGTCAGGAACAGGGCGACAAAGAAGAAGCCCACCACCATGACGATGGCATCGACGATGTCGCCGACAATCTTCACGAAACCGATGATGTGTATCGAGACCTTGTCGCTCTGGTACTTCTCGCGCATCTGCTCCAGCTTGGCGGCCAGCGCAATGTAATCGAGCCGCTCACCGGTTTCCGGATTCACTTCCAGCAGTTCGGCAGAAATCATCGCGCCGTTCTCACCATCCGCCACCAGGCGGCCGATGATGCCGGCCTTGCGCACGTTGCTCCTGATCTGTAGCAACTGGCTGGGCGGTGGCTCGTACTCCGGCGTGCCCAGGTAGGTGGGTGGCATCACCGGGTTCCCCTTGAGCCCGCCCTCGACCACCTCCACGTAGGCGACGTTGGGCGTGAAGATCGACAGCATGCGCAGCCGATCGACACCACTGGTAAAGAAGATTTCGTCGTTCAGCGCCTTGAGCGTATCGAGGTATTCCTTGCTGTAGATATCATCGTCGGTCGTCATCACCGCCACGATCAGGCGGTTGGCACCACCGAAATCGTCAAAGTACTCGATAAACTTCTGCATGTACGGATGGCTGATGGGGATCGACTTGAGCCAGCCGGCGTCCGGCTTGGTCTGTGCAGCCTCGTAGGCAAGAAAGGCCGTGATGAGCAGCAATACGACGTGGGTGGGCACCCGCATCTTGAAAATCACCGGCTCCACCACCCGCAGAATCCGGTCCGTCCAGGTACTGCCAGTCAATGGTGGAAGCTTGGACTCGGGCATGGTGCAACCTCGTTTTTATTCGCTGCACGCTGACGCATGCTTCCTGAAATTCCGGCGGCTTTCTGGGGCCGCGAGTAAGGGCCGCGCGTTTATTTCATCATGACCCAGGCCGGCCCCGACTGACCGACAACCAGTGCGCGGGAGCCGAGCAGAATCACATCACTCAGGCTGTAGTTCAAAGACAGGTCCACGACATCAAAAGCGGTAACCCGCTGGCTGGAACGCACGCCTACGCCATTCACACCAACCAGGAATACCTCACCGGTTGCGGTGGTGGCACCGCCGAACAGACTCTGGGTGGTTCCGGAATCAACTTTCTCCCAGCCGATTTCGGCCAGTTCATCCTCGTCCACAAGGTTCTCGAGTTCGAACTCGTCGTACTCCTCCATGTCTTCAGGCTGCAACCTGAAGTGGTTGCGCACCACGAACACGTTGCCACGTAGTCCATAGGCCACGAAGCCAAACCGTCCCACAGGCAGCATGCCGAACAGGCTGCCGGCATACGGGGATACCACTTTTTCCCAGGTCTCTCCGCTATCGGATACTTTCACCACGAAACCGCTTTCGCCGGTAACCCACAGGGAACCATCGCGAATGCGCGTCAGGCTGAAGAAATGAAACTGGAAATCGGTGATCTCGTTCTCGATCCGTTCCCAGGTTCTGCCGCGATTCCGGGAAATCATCGCCGTGGCGCGCCGCCCGACAACGAGGTACTCGTCTGACGAGAGATCAATGATGTCGTAGAGGGGTTCCGCCATGCCATCGAAGTAACGCAGGTCCCAGCTCAGGCCACCATCTTTTGTTTCCAGGATGGTGGCGTGATTGCCGATTGCCCAGCCGTGCTTGTCATCCTGGAACCAGACCCGGTTCAACTTGGATCGCGAGGGTGACACCACCTGTGTCCACTCGCTGCCATCCTTGGAAATCAGGATGTGACCCCGCTCACCGACCGCCACATAGCCAGCAGCAGAACGTGCGATGCCCAGCGTATTGGCCTCGGCCGCCAGCGGCATGATCTCGGACTTGCGCGGTTCCAGCGTGCGATCCGGCCACTCGGTCTGTCCGGACAGCTTCACCTTGTTGCGCTTCTCGACCTTGGGCGCAGGTGCCACTTCGCCCTTGACGGCAGCGGCCCCGGCTTCTTCCGGCTCTGCAAACGCGGGCCGCAGCCAGACCAGGCAGAACAGCATCAGGACCGCAGAAACTGTCCGCCAACAGGTCTTTCTGATCATGTATCCGCTCGCTCTTCAGTGGTCACGCAGGGTCGGGTCCGCCTACTTGAAGATTTTCGGTTTCTTCAAAGTGCGCGCACTGAAGTGCTTTTTCCGGTACTCGATCTCCCAGTCACCCACACCTTCCTCGGTGGTCAGGTTCGAAACAAAGTAGCGGCCACTCTGCAGATCGTAATAAGCCTCCGGCACCCCGGAAACGGTCTGCAGCATCGGCAGCGTGATCAGGTAGCCTTCCTGGTATTTCCAGAGCTTGTCCTGGTTGTCATAGCAGTCGACTGCGGCAATCGACCAGCTATCTTCATCCACGTAAAAGGTACGCCGCTTGATCTGGTGATTGGTGCCCTGACGCAGGGTGGCTTCGACCACCCAGACGCGGTGCAACTCGTAACGGGCAAGATCGCGATTGATGTAATACGGCGTGAGAATATTCTTGTACTTCTGACGCGGATCATTCAGCGCGTAGTTGTTATAGGGAATGATTTTTTCCTGCCGTCCCACCAGTTTCCATTCGTACCGGTCCATCTGGCCATTGAACTGATCAGCCTGGTCGGCATACATTTCGCCAAACGAGTTGGGCAGGGGCGTGTCGTAACCGGCCTTGGGCACTTCGCGCAGGCCTACACCTTCCGTGAACAAAAACACCTTGCGACCGCCGGTGGACTGGTCCATGTTTTCGATGGCCAGCAGGCGCTGTCCGGCAACATCGGGCGGTGACAGGGTTTCCATGATGACGGCGAACACCGTGTTGCGCATCTTCTCGTCCACGTCTTTCAGGTTGTTGTAGTAAAACTCAACATCCTGCGCGGTTTTGGAAATCTGGTAGCTGCCATCGGTGGCAACCAGCGCTTCATTGATGACACGACGAAGCGTCGACAGCCGGTACTTGAGCTTGTGATTCCAGATCACCTCGGCGCCCTGCTTGGGAATCGGGAACGGGAAACCCAGCTTGGCACCGACCAGCACATCATCGCCCTTCAGTTCGGCGGTGGTGGCATTGGCGATGGTGGCCTTGGTGATCTCTTCCGGGAAAAATGCGCTGCGCAGTGACTTGTAAACCGGGACGGTGAAACCGTCGAAGCGCTCCAGCATGGCGATCTGACCGGTTGTCAGCTTGGCCTTGTGCTCGCCCATGTTGGCTTTGGTGATTGTATAAAGAGGTTTCAGTGCGTCTTCGCCCGCCACCGACACCGCGCGCTTGAACATCTTGTCAATTTCTTCCGGGGACGACTTGCGCATGTCGGAGAGTTTTTTCGGCGTGATGGTCAGGTCGGATTCCTGGAAATAACCCTTGCCGACATATTCGGGGATCGTTCCATCCGCGTTCCCGGCCTTGATGGCGCCCACCGCGGTGAGTTCCTTGCCCAGCTTGCCCGCCTCACCGGCATCGACCTTGGCAAAAGCCAGGGGGGACCCCGAAAGAACCACGGCAGCAAGAGTGGCAATGATCGGTCGCAAATGTCGCATTAGGGAGCCTCCGGTTAAAAATCAGGCAGGGGCAATTTCCCCTGTGAACGATGGGTAAGCTTAGATGAGCCTGTATCACCTGCAAACGGGTTTGGCCGGTTTTTTACGATATTCGTATTAATTTGTCGGGTTGGGAGATTTCTGATGCTCTGGGTCGTCCTGAGCGGAGGCAGTGCGTAGCGCTGCCGGAGTCGAAGGATCTCGGCCGGATTACGAAGCACTCCCCAAACGCTTCGTAACCCGGCGAGGTCCTTCGACTCGCTGCGCTCGCTCAGGATGACAACTGATGTGTCGTCCCGAGCCTGTCGAGGGATCTCGGACGTTGTATGGCGCACCCCCCAACGCCTCGTAACCCCACGAGACCCTTCGACTGCGCGCTGCGCGCTCCGCTCAGGGCGACGGTGGTGGTGCGGGCTGGGCGCTCCGGTTGTTGTGTCGTCCCGAGCCTGTCGAGGGATCTCGGACGTTGTATGGCGCACTCCCCAAACGCTTCGTAACCCGGCGAGGTCCTTCGACTCGCTGCGCTCGCTCAGGATGACAGTGG
>JBFJWR010000114.1:0-8609 GCA_041623535.1 Pseudomonadales bacterium | reverse complement strand
GGCACCCACCCTGTTTCGCATGCTTCACAAGCACTGCCCCGAACTGCAGACTGCGGCCGTGGTTGCGGACCGGGAAGTGCAGGAACTGTATAGTGATTGCGGCAGTTCCGGCGCGCACTGCAGTCCTTTTGCGCGGGCCCCTTCGCGGCTCTACCAGCCCGCCAACGACCCGGCCTTCAATGCCGCACTCGGTCATGTTCCCGATGCGCGGGCGGTGGAAATTGCCCGTCAGTACCTGCCCCATGCCAGCCTGTTGCTGCTCAGCCTTTCCGACCTGGACACCATCGGGCACCTGGCGACCGCAGACCCGGTCACCGGCACTTCCGGGCAGCGCCTGGCCACGCTGGGGCACCTGGACGAGCAACTCGGCCTGCTGGTTGCCGACCTGAAGCAGTCCGGTCGCTGGAGTTCCACCGTACTGATGATCACCAGTTCACACGGCATGGAATGGTCCACCCCGGAGCAGACCCTGGCCCTGGCGCCCATGCTCGAAACATTGCACCCCGGGGTGTTCCTGCCAGTGGGCAGCGGCGGCTTTCAGTCTTACTACCTGCGGCGGCCACAGGACCCGGCGGCCTGGATGGCGGCGCGCGACTCCCTGGCCCTGCTGCGAGCACAGATCGGCATCGCGGGGGCCTGGTTCACCAGCCTGCATTCTGCCGCGGTGGATGGATTGACCAGCACCGAACAGGTGGACCTGCTCGTTCCCGGCGGCCTGCACGCGCGCAGCGCCGGCCTCGGTGACCTGGTCGTGGCAACCCTGCCCGGCTACCAGATCGCCGGGGCGCAGCAGTCCGCTGTCGGATCCGGCGGCCACCACGGCAGTCTGACCACCATGCACATCAGCATGCTGATCAGCGGCGGCGCCCACTTCCTGCAACGCCGGTTGGTGACGGCGCCAGGTGCCTTTATGGACGAGAACGGTGCTGCCGATCCTGCACTGCGGCTGCCCGGTCAGGCGGAAATCGTCGATATTGCCCCCACCATCACCTGGCTGCTCGGGCTTCCCGCCACCACTGGCGGAACAACAGATGCAGCAAAGGGCGCCCCATCCACCGGGAGCCGGGCTGTCCACCAGGGGCGGGCCCTGAAAGAAGCCTTCCTGCTGAAAGGAGACCAGCCCCTGGGCACCTGCGGCCAACGGTGACTGCGGGCCAATCGCCCCGGACTGTCGATTATTTGATCGACCTGGCGGCCGATTTCACGTATATCTAACCCTTTGAGGGCCTCGCAAGAGGCAGAACCAACCAAAGTTAGGGCAAATATCCAGACGGCGGGACTATGCTGTGCACTGGTATATGACCGATCGGTTACAGGCGAACTGAACATGACACTATCTAGAATCCCCACTGCACTGCTGGCACTGGCCATGGGCACATTGAGCGCCGGCGCTGGTGCCGCGTATGACTCCTCACGTGCCACGGTGATCGTCGCGGTCATCGACAGCCTGATGCCGCACGAAATCGATGAATACGGCAATACGCCGACACTCACCGAACTCAAGACCAAGGGCACCTGGTACACGGAAAGCCGCTCGGTGTTCTCGGCAGAAACCATCCCCAACCATGTGGCGATGATGACCGGCCGCTACCCGATTCATAACGGCATTCCCACCAACAAGTACTGGAACCGCCAATTTGAGAATGATGCGCCGACGAAGGCCCGCGACCTGTCGCTGCCCTCGGAACTGGATGCGCCACCCATTTTTCGTCACATCGCCGAGCAATGCCCGATGCTGCCCACCGCGGCGGTGATGTCCAAGGACTACCTCTACGAAGTATTTTCGAACTGCGGCTACGACAACGTCGACTGCCCGGATGGCACACCTGACTCCCGGCCCAAAAACGCCCATCAGCCGACCTTCCATTTCGTTCCCACCGATGATCCGACCTTCATTCCCGAAGCCGGCCTGGTGCCCGACCGCACCACGATGCAGAACGCACTGGCGATACTCCCGGACGTGAATTTCATGTTCATCAACATGGGCCAGGTGGACCGCATGGGTCATGTCGATGAAACCGGCGCGGCGGTTGGCAGCAACGCACTGGGCCGCAAAACCGTGCTGGCTGATACCGACCTGCTGTTCGGCGAACTTGTGGCAGCACTGAAGTCTGCCGGCCGCTGGGAAGACACGGTGCTGATCATTCTCAGCGACCACGGCATGGACTGGTCCCGCCCGGAGAAGGTCATCGGTCTGAACTCCCAGTTCAACCCGCACAACCCCGGCACGGTTCTGCTCGATTCGGCACACCTGCTGGAAGTGCTCAACGGCGGCACCGACAGCATCTACCTGCTGGATGAGAACAATCCTGCAAGTTGGGAACGCGCAGTGGAACAGCACCAGCAGTTTCTCGCGGTAACCGGCGTGGAAGGCGGCTGGTTCACCCGCAAGCCGCCTCCGAAAGTACGTGGAAAAATCTCCAGCAGTGCGAAGCAGTACATCAACAAGCACCTGCTGCCGGAGTCCTACCAGTCCGGTCACGAGAATCTCGGCGATATAGTACTCAGCGCCAGCGCGGGCTACCGCTTTGCCAAGCCCGCTTCCTCGAGCTTTTCCGACAACAACTTCATCCCCGGCAACCACGGTCACAAGCCGACCCTGCACAACACCATGCTGGTCACTGGTGGTTCAGAGTCGCTGAAAGCCCAGATCATCAAGGCGGCCGAGGAACTTGACCATGACGTACGCGCCGAGGATCAGTCCGAAAACGTGGACGTGGCACCGACCGTCGCCTGGCTGTTCGGCATCAAGCGCGAGGAAGTGATTTTCGGTACGGATCAACAGGGCAACCAGGTCGTCAAAAAGCGCGAGCCCTATTTCGATGGCCGGCCGCTGAGCGAGGCGTTTACCACTGCAGAACCGCCCCTCGGTTCCTGCGGCACCATCAACCGCTAAACATCATCCTCGTCGGTGGCTGGTCTCCCTCCCTGACCAGCCACCGGCAGGCTCTATCCGTTCATGATGCGCTGCAACAGGGCCCGCACATTGGACGGCTCAAACGGCTTGTCACAGATCGCTGAAACCCCGGACTGACGCACGCTGTTCAGCCGCGATCCCTCCTGCTCGGAAGTCACCATCAATATCGGAACGTGCGCATGCCCCGTACTGGAGCGGATATGCGCGGTCAGTTGCTGGCCATCCATCTCGGGCATGTTGTAGTCGGTCACCACCAGGTCGAACACCTGCTGTTCCATCAGCGCCACGGCAGCCACGCCATCGTTGGCCGTGGTGATGTGCCGCACACCCATGTCCGACAACACCCGTGACAGGTGCTTGCGCGCCATGGAACTGTCATCGACCACCAGCACACGCAGTTCTTCGCTGTCGTAGTTCTCCAGGGTGAGTTCGACCGGCTGCAGGTAATCCAGCGCAGAATACAGGGCAGCCTTCAGGTCGCCCGCCGTGAATGGCTTACCCAGGATCGCCACGATGCCTGCCTGGCGAGCCGGGTCCAGGTTATGCCACTTGTCCTCGCTGGACAGCAGCATGACCGGGCTGCCCACCGGCGGCTGCGCGGAGCGCATGCGCGTGATCAGGTCGACATTGGTGCCGTCCGGAAGATAGAGAGCGCTCAGGACCAGGTCGGCCGGATGACGCGCAAGCAGTTCCATCGCCTCTTCCAGGCCACCGGCCTCGTCCACCTTGGTCAGACCGGCCTGTTCCAGGAACCGACGGATCAGCTTGCGCTGTGAAGAGGAAGGCTCAACCAACAATACAGAGAGATCGCTGATGCAGATGTCTTGTGTCATGGCTTGCCCCTGAACGCTCCGGACCGGACGCCGGATTTCAGAATAGCAAAGGCGGGCTGCAGCGACGCCTGACACCGGCGCGCTCTGCTATTCTTGAGTCAGTCTGCGCCTGGCGCATGACCTCCCGGAACAATGTCCTGATCAACCTGCGGTATCGGCCATGAGCACACAACAATTTGACCTCCCCTGGTGGCTGCCCGGCGCGATGGCAGCCCCCGCCACCCTGGCCCTGCTGGCTGCCTGGCAGGATCAGAGCCCGCTGGCCGGACTGGCCGGCGTGTTGCTGCTGCTGCTCGCGGCATATTCCTGGGTCACGCTCGGCCGCCTGGGGCCGCGCCTGCGCGCCCACATTGCAGCGCTGGAAATCCGGGCCGGCGAAGTATCCAGTGGCCGGATGCGCAGCGAACAGACCGAAAACTACCATGAGGTCATGGAAAAACTGTTTCTCGAGGCCCTGCCGGTCTGGCGCAAGCAACTGGTAACCGTTAACGACCAGCTGGTGACCGCCATCGGCTCGCTGTCAGAGCGCTTTGCCGAGATTGCCATGAACATGGACGCCATCAAGAAAACCCAGACTTCCGAAAATGGACAGACCGTCAACTCGGTGGAAGGACAGGATTCCGGCATACACGCCGATGCCAAGGACATGATGGGCCGCCTGCGGCAGGTCGCCGATGCACTGCGCGATTCGCTGACCATGAAAAACGAAGCCATGCAGCAGATCGAAACCCTGGAGCAGTTCACCGATGACCTGCGCCGCATGGCGGAGGGCGTGGACAAGGTCGCCAAGCAGACCGACCTGCTGGCGCTGAACGCCGCCATCGAGGCTGCCCGGGCCGGTGAAGCAGGACGGGGCTTTGCGGTGGTGGCAGATGAAGTACGGACACTGGCAAAGGTCGCCGAGGAAACCGGGCAGAACATCATCGGCAAGGCCAATGACATCCAGCATCACATCGGCCAGACCCTGTCTTCAGCAAAGGTCTCGGCGGAAAAGGAAAGTCGCCTGCTGAAGGAGTCGGAAGAATCCATTGAAGTGGTGCTGGACCGCTACCAGATTGCCTCGGACACCCTGGAACTGACATCCACCCTGCTGGTGAATGTCAGCGCGGATATGACAACTGAGATCCAGGGCATCATGGCCGACCTGCAGTTCCAGGACCGGGTGTCACAGATTCTTTCGCACGTGGAAAACAATATCGATTTTGTGTCCGCACAGTTGCGCCAGGGGAATATCGATGCACGCAAGGGATCACAACCGCGCCTGCCGGACGTCGAGGAGTGGCGACGCACCATGCAGGCTGCATACACGACGCCTGAGCAGCACGCCATTCACGACACAAAGCCCGACAAGCGCAGGAAATCGCAACCGGGCGCTGACGACGGTGTAGTGCTTTTCTGACGCCTGCCCGGAACCAGGATCTGCTGGCGGCTCTCTAGGTTTTTTCCGGCGCGGAGGCCTGCGCCGCAGTTGCTTCTTCGATCAGGGTTTTCAACTCGCCGCTTTCGTACATTTCCTGCACGATATCGCTGCCACCAACCAGTTCACCGGCAACATACAGTTGCGGGAATGTCGGCCAGTCCGCATAGCGATGCAGGTTGGCCCGGATTTCCGGGTTCTGCAGAATGTCGACGAAGGCAAACGGCTGTCCGCATGCCATCAGCGCCTGCGTGGCCCGCGCCGAAAAACCGCACTGCGGCGCCTGCGGCGAACCCTTCATGTAAAGAAGAACCGTGTTGCTTTCGATCTGCTCACGGATGGTATCCATGATATCCATATTACTGCTCCCGGCCTGCGGCCTGATCGTGAATGGGTCAATCAATGCCGACAGTGTACCGTTTCGCCGATCCCGAGGCGATCACTCGCTCCCGTAACCGCCGCCGCCCGGCGTCTGTACCAGCAGGCGGTCACCACTGGCGACCTGGCCGCTGAACTTCCCGGGCAGTTCGCGGCCATTCAGAAGATTCCGTCCCGGCAGTGCGGCTTGCCCACCCTGCAGCCCCCATGGTTGCAGGCGCCGACGTTCGGTCAGCAGGGTCAGGGCAGCAGGCGCCAGGAACTCCATTTCCCGTTCAACGCCATCGCCGCCACGCTGCCGCCCGCCCCCGCCGCTGCCCGTACGCACCGCGTAGCGATGCACCCGCAACGGATAACTCGACTCCAGCACCTCGATGGGCGTATTCAGGGTATTGGTCATGTGGGTCTGCACGGCTGACCGGCCCGCACATCCGGCGGACGCCCCCGCACCGCCCGCCATGGTTTCGTAGTAATCCCAGCCGCGCGCACCGGCACCAGCCCGGACTCCCATGGCGAGGTTGTTCATGGTCCCCTGGCTGGCGGCTGGAATCTGCTCCGGTATGGCCTGCGCCAGCGCGCCCAGCAGTACGTCGACAATGCGCATGGACGTTTCGACGTTCCCCGCTGCCACGGCGGCCGGACGCTGGGCGTTCACCAGCGTCCCCAGCGGGGCCCGGATCTCGATATTGCGGCACACGCCGCTGCAGGCCGGCGTATCTGCGGGCATCAGGCACCGAAACACATAAAAAACCGCGGCCGCGGTGACCGGCATCGGACAATTGATATTGCCCGCCACCTGCGGCCCCGTGCCGTCGAAGTCCACGACGACCCGCCCGGCGCGGATGGAAATGCAGACCGCCAGCGGAATATCCGTGCCGCCCAGGCCGTCATCTTCCATGTAATCGACAAAAGCAAAGTCACCTTCCGGCAGGCCCGCGAGCACACTGTCGGCCAGGCGCGCACCGTGTTCATTCAACTGCTGCAACGCCGCATGCCAGGATCCGTCGGGCAGGCCGGCAGCCAGCGCGGCAAGCCGCTGCAAGCCCACCCGGTTGGCCGCCAGTTGCGCGCTGAAATCGCCCGGCAGGGCCTCGCCGGCCAGTTCACACAACGGACTGAGCAGCGCACGGGCCGGGTCAGTCAGCGCACCATTGCGTTCCAGCAGCATGGGCGGAATGACCAGCCCCTCCTCGGCCAGGGTACGCGCCAGCGGCATGGAGCCGGGGGTGTCCGATCCGATACGGGCATGGTGGGCCCGATTCGCCACAAAACCGGCCAGTTCCCCATGCAGGAACAGCGGCGCGATCAGGGTGACATCCGGCAGGTGCGTCCCGCCAAGAAAGGGATCATTCAGCATCAGGCAGTCACCTGGCTGCCAGTCCACGGCATCCACCAGCGACTGCATCGCCCAGGCCATGCTGCCCAGGTGGACCGGAATGTGGGCGGCCTGCGCGCACAACTGGCCGGTGGCGTCGAACAGCGCACAGGAAAAATCCAGCCGATCACGGATATTGGGTGAGAAGGCCGCCCGGCGCAGCACGGCGCCCATTTCCTCGCAGACAGCGGTGACCCGGTGGGCAAACAGGCTCAGTGCCACCGGCTCCAGGCTGGGCTGCAGAATATTTGCGGTCATTCGGATTTCTCTATAACATCCTTCGTTTGGTCTTTCGGCAGCTTTATCGCTGCCGATTTTTGTTTGATCAGTCGAATAATTATGGAACAGGGGCGTGAGTAGCGACCATCTCATGCGCAACTATGCGCGACAAGACGTGGCATTTGAATACGGCACCGGCTGCTGGCTCCACGATGCGAGCGGCCAACGCTATCTGGATGCGATCGGCGGCCTGGCGGTAAATGTACTGGGCCATGCCCACGCGGCTGTCACACAGGCGATTACCGGGCAGGCTGCCCGGCTGATCCACACCTCCAATATCTACCGGATACCGGCCCAGGAACAGCTCGCTGCCCGGCTTACGGCACTGACCGGCCTGGAGAACGCCTTTTTCTGCAATTCCGGCGCCGAAGCCAACGAGGCGGCGATCAAGCTGGCGCGCCTCTACGGGCATCGTCGGAACATCGCGACGCCGCAAATCATCGTGATGGACGGGGCCTTCCATGGCCGTACCATGGCCACCCTCACCGCCACCGGCACTCGCAAGGCACAGGCCGGCTTCGAACCACTGCTGTCCGGCTTTGTACGCTGCCCCTGGAATGACCTGGATGCGCTGCAGCTGATTGCCCGCCAGCGCAATGACGTGGTTGCGATCATGGTGGAACCCATTCAGGGCGAAGGCGGCGTGCGCGTACCTGCGCCCGGTTACCTGCGTGCACTGCGCACGCTGTGCGACGAAAAGGGCTGGCTGCTGATCTGTGACGAAATCCAGACCGGCATGTTTCGCACCGGCACTTTCCTCGCCAGCATGCAGGATCAGGTGCAACCCGACATCGTCACGCTGGCCAAGGGCCTCGGCAACGGCATACCGATCGGCACCTGCCTGGCGGGCAAACAGGCAGCAGACCTGTTCGAACCGGGCAAGCATGGCTCGACCTTTGGTGGCAATCCGCTGGCCTGCCACACCGCGCTGGCGGTACTCGATGTACTCGAGGCCGAAGCACTGGGCGCACATGCCGCAACGGTCGGCCAGTTCCTGCGCGAGCGCCTCGCCGAACAACTTGCCGGGCTGTCCATGGTTCGCGAGATTCGCGGACAGGGACTCATGATCGGCATCGAACTGCGGGAGCCCGCGCCAGACCTCGTGAGCACGGCACGGGCCCACGGTCTGCTGATCAACGTCACCGCGGACAAGGTCATACGGTTGTTGCCACCGCTGATCCTCGACAACGACGAAGCCACACAACTCTGCGATCTGCTCGTCCCGCTGATTGCGCAACTGGAACCGGCCCGCGAAACCACCGGATAGAAATCATGAGTACCCAGCATTTTCTGAGTCTTCCCGATCTCACGGGCCCGCAACTCGTGGCCCTGATCGATCGGGCCATCGAACTGAAATCCCAGCCCCGCGAGCAGCACGCCAGCCTGCTCCAGAACCGGGTACTGGGCATG
>JBFJWR010000113.1:0-8629 GCA_041623535.1 Pseudomonadales bacterium | reverse complement strand
GGCCTCGTCGTTCATCAGGCCCAGGATGCGGTGCACCGAGGTTCCCGCCATCTGGGCGGAAAACAGCGCCTTGCCGATCTCCCCTTCTCCACGCAGCAGATCATCGGCCCCTTCCCGCAACTGCGCCGAGTTCAGGCCGAAAAGTGCATTAAAGTAGTGCTCGTCCACGTTGCCGAGGAATGAAAGCAGTACGTTGTCTGGCAGTTCCTTGTTTTCCTCGTCCAGCAACGTGTTCTTGTTGCCCTTGCGGCGCCGGAACCGCAACTCCCTGCCAGCACTCGACCGGATCGCGGCGGTGATCAGCATCTGCTTGTAATCATGCAGGAAATTGTCATCACTGCGCGGCGGGATACCATATAGCAACCCGCGTACGGCACGCAGCAGCGTGCTTTTGCCTGCTTCGTTCGGGCCGAACACCAGGTGAAAATCAGACTCGCCCGCCGGGAACTCCAGCGCATAGTCGGTGAAGTGTCCGAACCGGGGCACGCCGATGTGCAGGAATCTCATGCTTCACCCCCGTAACGCTGCAACGCATCGATGAGGAGCGTCCGTACCGCCTCCGTCAATTGTTCCCGCTGCCCGGGTTCAAGCAGGCTCCTGATATCGCCGGCGATCTCGCCGGGGAGAATCCTGAGCATCGCATCGACTTCGTCCGGCACTTCAAGTGCGCCCGCCTCTGCATTTTCGAGCGTTTCCAGCAGTGCCCGGGTCAGTTCGTCCCGCTCCGCGAGTTCAGCCAGGTCGTAGGTAGGCGTGGTTTCAACACGAATGTCCTCGATCCAAACCTGCTCTCCGGCAACAGCCAGCGCCCGGGCGATGCACTCGGCGCGCAGCCACTCCGACTCCTGGTGCAGTTCACCGTGCATCGCGGTGGCCCCTCCCAGCACGACGCGCACCGCCATCATGCGCTCACCGGTTTCCTCGTACGCGGAACGCAGTGCATCGCCGATTAAATCGACGACTGCATCTCTTGCGCTGAGCACCGAAACATCGCATCGCACTTCGGCCCAGCACACCACGTCCAGCCGCACGAAATCGCAGGCAATGACCTCGAGATTGTCGTCCACCTCCACCAACCGGCACCCACGCGCCCCGACTTCACGTGCGTGACGCCCCTGCGTATTGCCCGGAAAGACAATCCAGGGGTTCTTGTGAACGACCTGCGGTTGATGAATGTGCCCCAGCGCCCAGTACTGGTAGTCCTTCTGCACCAGATCATTGACTGAACAGGGTGCGTAGGTGTCGTGTTGGGGATTCCCGGTCAGGCTGGTATGCAGCAGGCCAATGTTGAACTTGCCGGGGATGGGATCCGGGTAGGCGGGAACCAGGTTTTCCGGGACCGCCTTGTTCGGAAATCCCTTGCCATGGATTGCGACGGGCAGAAGCTCGTGCTCCCGCGTTTCCGCCTTCCGTGTCGAGTAGTTGTGCACGTTGTCCGGCAGGGAAAGTTTCCTGGATATGGCGCTCTCCGCATCGTGATTGCCCGCAATCATGTATACCGGGATGCCCGCAGCCTGCAGCCGCGCCATCTGCCGCACGAAGAACAGGCCGGTCCCGTAGTCTTTCCAGTCCCCGTCATATATGTCGCCGGCGAGCAGGACGAAGTCCACCTCCTCCCCGATGGCGACATCGATGAGGTTCTGAAACGCGGTACGGGTGGCATGCCTGAGCGCCTCCACCGGAGCACCCTCGTAAGCGTCCAGGCCCCGCAGGGGGCTGTCGATGTGCGTGTCGGCGGCGTGAAGGAACTTAAACACTTGCTGCCTTTTCAGGTGTGCTCTTCTGGATTCGGCGGCCAGGCGCTCAGGATACAATGACCATCCAGACTGCGGAATTTACCACCTGAACCAGCCCACCACAGGATAGGGGGAATCTCCCCAGGCCTCGCCTGAACTGTTCATCACCCGACGGAGCTGTTGCGGTTGATACGCTGCTTCCCGGAGCAACAGGACCGCCACACGGGCCCGCCGCACTCACTTGTCCAGCAAATCATCCACCACTTCCATCTCGAGCAGTTCATCGTCCTCGTCGGAACCACCGCCACCGCCGCCCGGGCCATCACCGCCCCCGCCACCGGAGAAAATGCCGTATAGCACCGCTGCGATCACCAGCCACCAGAACCAGCTCATGGATCAGCACCCTCGCCAGGCCGGCCGACAACAGATTATCAAGAGCACCCTGATCATGTTCATCATAAGCCGCTCCGGGGCATCCCTGCCCCGGAGCCGGCCTTCCCCTGCGTCAACCAATCCGGCCTGAACCACGCAGCAACTGCCGCCGCCGCTTCGGCGCCGCGATCCCGTGTTCCTCCGCAGAGCCGGATTCGTGCTCGACCTGCTCACTGGGAAACGCGCACAGGTGCACCACGCGATCCCTGTGCACCAGCGCCGCGCCCTCGATGCGACGGTTCGCGAAGCGGACATCCTCGCCCAGCCCCACGCCCGGATGCCGGTTCTGCCGCACGTCGAGCAGTGCGTGCACGAGATCATCCACGCCCTGCACCTCGCCGCTGGTTCCGCGCGCGCCACGGTCCATATCATCCAGCGCGTAGCTGCGCACCAGCTTGGGCAGGCAGTGCGACAACGCGTGATGCGTGTCGAACAGGTCCAGGCCGGCGAATGCGCCACGGATGAAGAAGGCTGCACCGGTCTGGTCCTGCTGCGGGCGCAGCGCCTGGACGTACTTGTCCAGCGGCACCCGGTGACGCTCGTAGATGGCCTCCGCCGCGCCGGTTGGGGAACGGCTCTCCATGCGCGCCGACTTGGCGGCAATGTCGTCCCAGACTTCGCCCTGGTCGCTGAAACGCTCGCCGCTGGCAGCCAGCCGGGCGCTCACGCGCCGCAGCTTCTTGCTGCGCAGTTCGGAGAACAGGACCCGGTCCGAGACCCGGAACATCGCGCTCTCATGGTGCCACCGGCCGGCCTCGACGCAGGACACCGGCAGAATCGTCTCGCCCTTGCCCGCCAGCACCGTGACGTTCAGGATGCGGTTCTGCTTGGCGCCGGTCAGTTCCTCGCCGTCCAGCAGGAATACCGGCAGTTCCCCGTGGTTCAGGAACCGCAGGTTCGGGACGGATCCGCTGTGGGAGATCTCGCCGACCTCCGCGGTGCCGGCGTTCACCGCCTCCTCCAGCAGCAGGTAATGCGCGGGGGAGACGGGTCCGTGGAGCGGCACCATCTCCAGGCCCTCGCACGACAGCGGCTGCCGCGCGCTGATGTTCTTCAGGAGCTTGTGGATTTCGGTCATTGGCTCACCCCCTTGCTTCAACCATTGCCAGTATGCGGGGGCGGTTGGCTCAGGGAGTGAGCCTGTCTCCCGGTCTGTGAAGAAACCGTTCGACGGCCAGGCAACATGGCTCATTCGATGAGCCAGTCACCCGATTACGCTGACCGTGAACCTGTCATCCGGGGCAATCCAGGAGCAATCCATATGACCAACCCGCCATCCGGGTCCGCCGCGGCCCTGGAATCCGAAGAGAGGGAAATCGCCCATGCCGCCCCGGGGGTGGCGGATCACGAAAGGGTGGCTGCTTTCCCAGCCGTGGAACTGGTCCCGATCACCGTGCACGGCAGCCCGGTCCCGGATTACCGGGCCATCGTCTCCACCACGGACCGGCGCGTGCTCGGCATGCATGGCAGCCGCTACCGGCTGATCACGCACGAGGAAGCCTTCGCGGCCGTGGAGCAATGCCTGTCCGCCTCCTCCATCCGGCAGGAGGGCCGCGAAACCCACGTGAGCTTCTCCCATCACGGCGCGCGCGCCTTCTGTGCGTATCACTTTCCCGCGGAACAAACGAACCTTGCCCAGGGCGACGCGGTCTGCCTGCGCATCGTCGTGGTCAACAGCTATGACCAGTCCAGCGCGCTGCGCGTGGTGGTCGGCGCGTTCCGCTTCGTGTGCAGCAACGGCATGATGATCGGGGAGGAGTACGCCGGCTACAGCCACCGGCATACCGGCGGCTTGCTGATGGACCATTTCACCTCGTCGCTGAACGAGGGTCTCGGGGTGTACCGGCGCCGTTCCGCGCAGTGGCGGAAGTGGCGGCTGCAGGCGTTCACGCATCCAGCCGCGCAGGCGATGCTGGAGCGGGTTCCCGACCTTTCGAAGCTGCGCCGCAAGACACTGCTGGAGCATTTCGAAAAAGAGATTCCGCTGCTCGGGCAGACCCGCTGGGCGTTCTTCAACGGCCTCACCAGCTGGGCCACACACGGCGAGATCCAGCCCCGCTACCGGGCCCGGGAGGCCGCCCTGCGGCTGGAGCGCGAGCGGCTCGTGAGCCGGATCATGGCGCGGGTGAGATGAGGCGGAGAGCAACCGTTTCCGCGGTGCAAGGATGCGACGGGAACGGGACTGATCCAGGCTTCCGGTTCAGGAAGCAGGCCCCGCGCGCTCCCACGCCATCCGCGGCAGCGTGTTGAAGGTGCGCCGCAGCCCCGCGGACCATTCGGCGCACAGCTCCAGGAAAAAGGCGTCATCCGCTTTCAGGTGCAGTTGCTCGGCCGGGTTCACCGCCAGCGCGTCCCGGCGATAGACGAGCAGGTCGACGGGCGGACCCACGGTCAGGTTGCTCTTCATGGTGGAGTCCAGCGACACCAGCGCGCAACGGGCGCAGTCCTCGAGACTGGTCTGCTCGTTGATGATGCGATCCAGAATCGGCTTGCCGTACTTGATCTCGCCGATCTGGAAGAACGGCGATTCCGGGGACGGTCGGATGTGGTTGCCCTCCGGGTAGACCATCAGGATTTCCGGCGTCTCGCCGGCCACCTGCCCGCCGACGATGAAGGACGCCTCCATGCCGCTGCGGCCAGTGCTCTGCTGGATCGCCCGGCTGATCTGCCCGACGTGATCCGCGACCGTCTCCAGGGAGTCCATCCCGAATATGCTGTCATCACCCTCCCCGTTCTTCGCCTCGCGGTTGAGCTGGCGCACCACCGACTGGGTCGTCGCCAGGTTGCCGCTCGACAACAACACGATAACGGCCTGCCCCGGGCGCGCGAACAGGTGCATCTTCGGATAGGTGGATATGTTGTCGACCCCCGCACTGGTGCGGGAATCCGCGGCCAGAACCAGCCCGGTTTGCACCTTGATTGCGAGGCAGTAGGTCACGATGTTCGCCCAGGAAGTCGCATAGGGTGAGTCTAGGAAGGGCCTGCGGGAGTTGCTAGCAGGATAAAAGCGGATTCTCCCGGGCCAGCCTCATGCCCGCATCGATATCCGCAGGGGTTTCACCGCCCAACAGTTCGGGGTATCAGGCAACCGCATCCTGACCGTGAGCCGGACGTCCCCTGCGCGCCATGCAGAATCGTGGCGTATCCGCCAGCCTGCCGACGGCCGGCCGTTCGATTCCCGGCGCCGCGCAATGCAGTTCGAACTTCATCCCCCCGCCGAACTTTCCGGCGCTCTGGGTGATGAGAATATTGCAGTGCGTGCAGCCATAGCACGGCGGCATCCAGAATGCCGGCAGGTCCGGCGGTTCCGTCAACTCGGGACACTCAACCGCGAAAAACTGCTGTATCACGGGAATCAATGCGTGATAGCCACCCGCCTTCAGTTTCTTGTATTTGGCCTCACCGACCCACGCAATGAACTTCTCCAGCAAGCCACCCGGCGACTTCCAGCCGCTGCGCGCCTCCCATTCCCGGTAGGACCGCTGCCAGCTCACGTATTTTCCGATCGGTGCCGCCAGCACGATCTTCCAGCAGTCGGCCGCCACCGGATCCAGCTGCTCACGTGCATCCTCGGGCACCTGCCCCATGACCTCCGCGATCAGGCGCCAGGCAAAGGCGCGCTCTTCCCGGGTTTCCTCCTGCTTCTTCATCGACGCTGCCCCGCACTGTGAAGTAACCGATCCTGTTACAGTTTAGCCTCGAACTGCCGTGGGTCTTTTTCCATGCTCCATTACCCGAACCGGCAACCCTGCCGCTGGCGGATTCAGGTGAACTCACATGGGATACAGGATGCACCGAGCCGTAATTTCGAAAACACAATCAATCGACAACGCAATCCAGGCGAGCCCTGATCCCGCCAGTCACTGTCATTGATTCGGAACGACCAGAATTTTTCCGTCTCTTTCGCCCTGGGCGGCTGCAGCGACCGCTTCCTGAATCTCGTCGATCCCATAGGTAGCGT
The DNA here is from genome assembly GCA_041623535.1 of Pseudomonadales bacterium. Classification (GTDB taxonomy): domain Bacteria; phylum Pseudomonadota; class Gammaproteobacteria; order Pseudomonadales; family JBFGWM01; genus JBFJWR01. Next base: position 2,500 of record JBFJWR010000113.1, on the reverse strand, counting down.
GAATCCTGGCCTTGAGTTTTCCGCTGGCGATCAGGGCGGTCAACTCCCCGAATACTGTCATCTGCTCCTTCTGTGACGCACTCCGGAACCACTTTGCCAGCCAGAAACCCTTGAAAGTGATGCCGTTGAAGATGAGGGATCTGGGAGAGACGAGACAGGGTTCCCCGCTCATGGCGCCGTAATTGACCAGCGTTGCGTTCTCGCCCAGGCACGCAGCCAGGCGCTCCGTGGCCGCTCCACCGACGGCATCGATCCCGAGCCGGATTCTCGCTCCCCCGGTCGCCTCGGCAACGCGCTTCGCGAGGTTGTCGCCATCGACCAGCACGACATCCCCACCGGATTCCTTCACCCCGTCGATCGCGGTTTCGCGGCGTACCACGTTCACCGTCTTGTAGCCCCGAATCTTTGCCAGCTGCGCCAGGTAACCGCCGACACCCGAGTTGGCGGCATTCTGGATGACCCAGTCACCCGGTGCGAGGCTCTCGAACTCGCTCAGCATCAGGGAAGCCGTTGGCGGGTTGACCGTGATCATGGCCAACTGCTGCGGGTCCGCCTCGTTGGGCAGGGGAATGAGTTTGTCAGCCGGTACCGCCATATGGGTACTCCACGTCCCACTGCCCACCGGCAGCAGCACGGTTTGTCCGACCGCCATCTGCTGCACATCGGGACCGACTTCAATCACGCGGCCGACCCCTTCAGAACCGCCAACCGCCGGGAGTGGCGGGAGCATGCCGTACTGACCGGTGAGGGTCAGCACATCACTGGGATTGATGGGCGCGGCAAGTACTTCCGCCAGGACCTGTCCCGGCTCCAATTGCGGCTTCTCGAATTCCACAGCCCGTATCACATCCTGCGGGACCGGGCCGCGTTGCTCATAACGTGCACATTTCATGCTTGCATGTCTCCCTGGTTCTGGCGGTTCAGGATGTTGCCCGAATGTTCATGTGGAACAGGCCGCTGGCAGCGCAAGCCCCATGGCCTGGCGAATCAGCTACTGCCCAGACTAGACCACAAACTTCGCCGGACCGAACAACTGCCGCTGAACGGCACAAAGCACATTACGCATGTCACGGCTTTTGGGTGTGGGTAAGTATCTGATTTTGGAGCGGGAAACGAGACTCGAACTCGCGACTACAGCCTTGGCAATGGCGCTGACTCTTCTGACTACACCTGATGATTAATATCTGTAGCTGCTGCTGTGTCGGTTGGAGGTGTTATCGATGCCCGTGCCACATCGTTGAAGGCTTCTAATCTCCCTCACCGTGTTCATCAGCCTTCCCCGCCCTGAGGGTGCGCGCGATCTCATCCATCTTTTCTCGGGATGGAACAGGAAGATTCCTGAAGCCAAATTTGACCTCTCCATCTTTCACGTAAGCCATCTTTCTGAACACCACATCTTGCGGGTGATTCTGCGGGAACACATTGAAGTGGGCATGTGGAACTCCGTAGCCATGGACTCCCATACCTATGCGACCAGGTCGGTACGCACGCATGATTCGTTTTCCGATATCGAAGCCTACGGCCATAACATGGGAAGCGAGCTGATCAGTTAAATCAGTAAAGTGGTCAATGTGTTGTTTTGGAAACACCACCGCAGATTCTGGGTAGGGTGCATGAAGGGGCACGATCGCAAGCACGAGTTCATCCTCGTAGATTATGCTTGCTTCAAGACTCCCCTTTATAATCTCGCAAAAAGGACAGCTATTCATTGCCCGCCCAATAAAAATCTTCACGAGATAAGAATGACATGCACGGTGCAGCAAATATCGCTGTTTCTTCTGCTGTCAATAAAAGCACTGTTGCGCCTTGAATCAGTCTTTACCACTGACAATTATAGAGACCTCTTTCCGCTTACTCTTGTCTCGCCACGTTAAGTGAATTGCCGCCCAACCACTCTCCTCCACTACGTTTCCACAACTGTAGAGAGCACGTTGGGCATAGCTGGTAGAGATTCAGTACGACTCGTTGTCTGGAAGGGTGTGGTTCCTTGTGGACAACCTGATTGCTGGAAGCCACAGGAGAACTCCCGGAAGAGTTCATTTTTTGAGCATCAGGGGCTATCTCGATAGAACCCATCGACCACTTGGTCTGCCCGTCTGCTGATTCACCTGGCTGAACTGGGGGCGATACTGTTACGACTGAGATCGAGATCCAGCCGAGAGACAGTATGGAGCCGTCCAGAGATCGGTATCGGGATTGTTGGGAGGAACTGTCGAGGTGGATTTGCTATGGAAGCCAAAAGAAGCCAGTGGAGTCCATGTGGACACTGACCCAAACCAGTGGCTCAGCAGATCAGGATCACTTGGAGTTAAGTCATTGAAATCTGGAGCGGGAAACGAGACTCGAACTCGCGACCCCAACCTTGGCAAGGTTGTGCTCTACCAACTGAGCTATTCCCGCTTCGCAAGGGCAGCCATTTTAGGCTGCGCCCCCGCCGTGTCAAGGCCGCGCCGAATCGCTCGCGGGCACCCTGACCGCGCCTTCCGGGCCGGCCCCGGTG
>JBFJWR010000112.1:0-8662 GCA_041623535.1 Pseudomonadales bacterium | reverse complement strand
CTCGTAATTGATCGCGCCCACCAGCAGGCTGAAAAGCAGCACGCCCAGCCAGCCACCAAACCGGGTCGGGAAGATAAACACGCGTTTCTGGTTGAGCGTGATCCGGCTGCGCGGCTGGATGCGTCGATCCAGCCAGGCGTCAAAGCGCACGCGCCAGAACGACCGCAGTGCGCTGAAGGGGTGCAGAAGAACCTGTGCAACCGATGTCATGGTGGCTGTCAGCCGATCACGTCGACCGTGCTCAACAGGCGCTGTGCCAGGGCTTGCCCACCATGATCGGTATGATCGGCAGTCTCGCGCAGGCGGTGCTCGACCACGGCTGGCAGAATCGCCTGCACGTCCTCGGGTACGACATGATCACGGCCTTCGAGGTAGGCCCAGGCGCGCGAACAATTCAGCAGTGCCAACGCGCCACGTGGCGAGAGCCCGAACGAAAACGCGCCATCGGACCGCGTGTGCTCAATGATGCGTTGCAGGTAGTCCATGAGTGCCTCGGCCACCACGACCTTGCCGACCTCCCTGCGGATCTCAGGCAGGCGTTGCGCGGGAATACATTCCTTCAGTTCCAGCAGCAACTGCCGGCGATCCCGGCCGCGCAGCAATTCGCGCTCCGCCTGAGGACTTGGATAGCCCAGTTCAATGCGCATGAGAAAGCGGTCCAGCTGGGATTCCGGCAACGGGTAGGTACCGGCATGCGTGACCGGGTTCTGCGTGGCGATCACGAAAAATGGTTGCGGCAGCGGACGGGTCTCGCCTTCGATCGTGACCTGGCCTTCCTCCATTGCCTCGAGCAGCGCACTCTGCGTTTTCGGGGTTGCGCGATTGATCTCGTCAGCCAGCACCACCTGGGAAAAAATCGGACCCTGGTGAAAACGGAAACTGCCGGATTCCCGCTCGTAGATGGAGACCCCCAGGATATCGGCCGGCAACAGGTCACTGGTGAACTGCACGCGGTTGTAGCTCAGCCCCAGCACGCGGGACAGGGCCTGGGAAAGCGTGGTCTTGCCCATGCCGGGCAGATCTTCGATCAGCAGGTGTCCACCGGCAAACAGGCAGGCCAGGGAGAGGCGCACCTGGTGCTCCTTACCAAGTACGATCGTACCGATGGCATCGATTGCCTGCTGGATGTCCGGCTTGGTCATGCTTCCCCCTGCATGGCTGCCTTCAGCCCGCGGCACAGGTCGTCCTGAATGTCCGCCACGTCTTCCAGCCCCACCGCGACGCGCACCAGGTTGTGCCGGATACCGGCACTGTCACGCTCTTCCTGGGTCAGCTTGCCATGCGTGGTCGTGGCCGGATGGGTGATCGTCGAGCGCACATCCCCCAGGTTGGCGGTGATGCTGAGCACACGCGTGGCATCAATGAACCGCCACGCTGCCGCCTGGTCGCCCTGCACTTCGAAGGACAGCACGGCGCCATACAGTGGCTCTTCCAGGTCGGCACGCAGTTGCGCGCTGGCCAGTTCATGGTGCGGATGCGATTCCAGGCCCGGGTAATGCACGATATTGATACCGTCCTGCGCCGCCAGCCAGCGCGCCAGTTTCATGGCCCGGCTGCATTGTGCCTGCATACGCAGGGACAGGGTTTCCAGGCCGGTCTGGAACACCCAGGCGTTAAACGGGCTCATCGCCGCACCACCGGTACGCAGGAATGCGTACACGTCTTCCATCACCTCATCGGAACCGCAAACGATGCCACCGACACAACGCCCCTGCCCGTCCAGGTACTTGGTGGCCGAATGCAAAACGATATCGGCGCCAAAATCCACCGGCCGCTGCAGGGCCGGAGTCAGGAACACGTTGTCGACAATCAGTTTCACACCGGCCTCGTGGCAGAGATCGGCAATCTGCTGGATATCCGATACATGGCACAGCGGATTGGAAGGTGTCTCCAGGTATGCCAGCCGGGTGTTCTTCTGCATGGCCTGCTGCCAGGCGCGGTAATCCTTCTGGTCGACAAAAGTGGACTCAATGCCCACGCGGCGCAGGAACTTGTTCAGCAGCATGTGGGTGTTGCCGAACACCGAGCGGGAACAGACGACGTGGTCGCCAGCCTGCAACAGGCCCATGAAGGTGGTCAGGATCGCGGCCATTCCGGAGGCAGTGGCCACGCCCCGCTCCATGCCTTCCAGTGCGGCCATGCGCTGCTCGAAGGCCCGCACGGTGGGATTTGTGAAACGGGAATAGATATTGCCCGGCTCTTCCATGGCAAAACGTGCGGCCGCCTCGCGGGCTGTCGTGAACACGAAGCTGGACGTGGCGTAGATCGGATCGCGGTGTTCGCCTTCCACCGAGCGGATTTCGCCAGCCCGTATCGCCAGGGTATCGGGGCGGCAGTCATCCAGCACCGAGCGCAGGCGCTCCGGTCGGTCGAGTTGGGGCTTTTGCTTTTCTTTCATGATGATTTCAGTACTTCAGTGCCGGCCCGTAACCACACCCCGGCGCAGACCGGCGTGCAAACAAGCATTATGCCGGGTTCTGTCACGGGTGGCTCGCGCCAGGCCGCGCTGCCTATTCGTTGTTGTGTAACTCGATTGCCGCTTCGGTTTCCGGGTCCGTATCGCGGCGCATTTTTTCCGCGTCACTGCGATCGCGGGCGATCTGCTTCAGGTAGCGCTGATCGACATCCCCGGTAATGTACCTGCCATTGAACACCGAGCAGTCGAAATGCCGGATCGCGGGATTGCCCTCGCGAGCCGCCTCGATCAGATCGTCCAGTTCCTGGAACACCAGCCAGTCGGCGCCGATGATGTCGCGCACCTCTTCCACCGTGCGATCGTGCGCGACCAGCTCGTGGGCCGCCGGCATGTCGATGCCATACACGTTCGGATACCGGACCGGCGGTGCCGCCGAGGCAAAGAACACGTTTTTCGCTCCGGCCTCGCGGGCCAGCTGGATGATCTGCCGCGAAGTGGTGCCCCGCACGATGGAATCGTCGACCAGCAACACGTTCTTGTCACGAAACTCCAGCTCGATGGCATTGAGTTTCTGACGTACTGATTTCCGCCGTTGCATCTGCCCCGGCATGATGAAGGTACGACCGATGTAGCGATTCTTGATGAACCCTTCGCGGTACTTCACCCCCAGTTCATAGGCGAGCTGCATGGCTGCCGTGCGACTGGTATCGGGGATGGGAATGACCACGTCGATATCGTGCTCAGGCCGCAGGCGTTTGATGGTATCGGCCAGGCGCTCACCCATCCGCAGACGGGCCTTGTAGACCGAAATACCGTCAATGATGCTGTCCGGCCGGGCCAGGTAGACGTATTCAAACAGGCACGGTGACACCTGGGGCGCTCGGGCGCACTGGCAGGTATGCATGGAACCGTCCTGCTCGATATACACCGCCTCACCGGGAGCCACATCGCGCACCAGGCGAAAACCCAGCACATCCAGCGCCACGGACTCGGACGCCACCATGTATTCCTTGCCGGCATCGGTGTCGCGCTCGCCATACACCAACGGCCGGATGCCGTAGGGGTCGCGGAAGGCGACAATGCCATAACCGGTAATCATGGCGACCACTGCGTAGGCGCCACTGCAACGCCGGTGCACACCGCGCACGGCCTCGAAAATCTCTGCCGGCGTCGGACGCAGCTTGCCGAGCTTCTGCAATTCGTGGGCAAACACGTTGAGCAGCACTTCCGAGTCGGACTGCGTGTTGATGTGGCGCAGATCGGACTCAAAGAGTGCCACGTTCAATTCGGTTGAATTGATCAGGTTCCCGTTATGCGCCAGCGTGATGCCGTACGGGGAATTCACGTAAAAAGGCTGCGCCTCGGCCGAACTCTGACTGCCCGCGGTCGGGTAACGCACATGGCCTATGCCCATGTTGCCCGTCAGGCGCATCATGTGGCGGGTCCGGAACACGTCGCTGACCAGGCCGTTGCTCTTGCGCAGGTGCAGCTTGGAGCCTTCGCCGGTGACGATGCCAGCGGCATCCTGCCCACGGTGCTGGAGCACTGTTAATGAGTCGTACAGGGACTGGCCAACCGGTCCTCGCGCCACTATGCCGGTGATACCGCACATGGTTCAGGGGCCTCCTTCTGTCAGCCCTACCGCGGGCGTGGTGAATATTTGCGGGTAGGCTGTGCGCAGATCATCGTACAACTCACCAAACGTTCGTCGGGACCATGTCTCGACCAGTGACAGGTGCGGAATCAGCGATGACTGCTGATACCACGGGTCCTGCACAGCCGGCGTCATGCGCAACAGCGCCAGCGCCACCACCAGGATCAGTAATCCCCGTGCAAAACCGAACCCCATGCCGAGCAGGCGATCCATGCCGCTCAGCCCGGTGGCTTTCACCAACAGGCTGATCACCCAGTTCATGATAGAACCAATCAGCAGCATACCGAAGAAAAGCAGTGCGAAGGCGGCCAGCAACTGTATGGACGGGGTATCAATGTAGGGTGCCAGGTGGCCGGCCAGCCACGGCGAAAACAGCCGCGCCACGATAAATGCCGCGATCCAGGTCACCAGGGAGAGTGCTTCCTTCACGAAACCGCGCACCAGGCTGATAAGCATGGAAACCAGCACCACGCCAACAATCGCCCAGTCCGCCCAGGTGAAACCCAGTTCAGCCATGTAAATTCCCCGTGTACTGCATCAGGCCCGGTACCATCACGGTTTGAACTGCACCACGATGCCGGTCAGCTTGAACTCGCCCTTCAGTTTATCGCGTAAATTGCGCGCTTCCGTGGCGACCAGTTCCGGGCCGACAAAGACCCGAACCATGGGGCCTTTCTGCGTATTGATATCCCGCACATAGGCCTGGTAGCCGGCTTGCTGCAGGCGTTCGGACAGCTTGTCCGCATTGCTGCGCTGGGCAAAAGTCGCCAGTTGCACCGACCATGCCTGCGGGATGGACTCGGCATCCAGCACCGGACGGTCCGGCAGGTCCTCGTCGGCCACGGGCGCTGGCGGCATCACCTCGGGGTTTTCTTCCGGCGTATCCTGCGCGGTCCAGAGATCCTGCGCGGCGGGATCCGGATACTCGACCTGCTTCGGCTCGTAGCTGCCGAACTCCTCCACCTCCGGAGGCGGCGGCAGCCACTCTTTCTGTTCCTCGAACGCGGCCGGTTCCTGGTCGAACAGCAGGGGCAGGAATATCACGGCCAGCGATAGCAGCACCAGGGCCCCGACGACCCGTTGCTTCAGCATTAACCGATCCATGGCTGGATATCCCTCAGTTGCGTCAAGTTCGGATCCAACAGTGCGCCCGGCAACTGGAACGACCCGAAAACCAGTAGGCGATCACCAGGCCGGGAATGCTCCAGCAATCCAGCCAGCAACGGGGCGCCGGCCGGCAATGCCCGGGCTGACCATCCCGCGGCACACAGTTTACCTGACAGCGATTCCGCACTACAGCCACGAATGCCCTCCGTGGACACAGTGAGCCAGTAATCGACGCAATCTGCCAGCGGGCCGGCCACCTCCAGGACATCCCGCGCCCCCAGCAGACCGATTACCGCCAAGGTATGCGCTCCGGCCGGCAACGCGGGCAGTTCGCGGACCCGCCGGGCGAGCCGGGTGGTGGCCTGCACATTGTGGGCCACGTCCAGGATCAGTTCCCGATCTGCGCAGGAGAAGCGTTGCCAGCGCCCCGGCAGGCGGGTATCAAGCGCCACCGGATTGAAGGGCAACCCGGCGGACAGGCAGGCCTGCACAAGGGCGGCGATGAGCTCTGCGGGATAGTCTTCAGAGCACGGAACCGGAAATTCACGCGATGCACCGGAATCATCCTGGCCGTGAAACGTCCGGGCTCCAGTGTGCTCCCCGGGCTCGCGGGACAGCGAAAAATCACGGTCGACACACAGCAGGCGGGCTCCGATATCGTTTGCACGGCGCAGTACGGATTCCGGTGGTTCGGGGTCCGCGCAAACCGCCACCGATTGCGCCCGGAACACGCCGGCCTTCTCTGCGCCAATCTGCTCGCGATCGTTGCCCAGCCAGTCGCAATGGTCCAGCGCCACCGAGGTCAGAATCGCGAGGTCCGCATCCACGCAGTTCACGGCATCCAGCCGCCCGCCCATGCCCACTTCGAGCAGCAGCACATCAGGCGCGAGGCGGGCACAAATCCACAATGCGGCCAGGGTGCCGAATTCGAAATAGGTCAGGGGAATGTCGCCGCGGCCCTGCTCCACGGCCTGAAACGCCTCGCAAAGCTGCGCATCACTCACACAGGTGCCGTTCATGCGGACCCGCTCGTTGTAACGCACCAGGTGCGGCGAGGTGTAGGTGAGCACGGAGCGACCCGCTGCCAGGCACTGCGCCTGCAACAGGTGCACACAACTGCCCTTCCCATTGGTACCGGCGACGGTGATCACCAGCGGAGCATGACGATGATCCGCGCCCAGGCCCAGCGCCGTGGCAACCGCACGCACGCGATCCAGGCCGAGATCGATTTCACGGGGATTGAGCTGTTCGATGAATTCGAGCCAGTCCGCCAGGCTACGCGGCATGTCGCTTGCGGTGGTCAATCGCCTACGGTGGCCGGCCGATGCATCTTGCGCAACAGCCCGGCGATTTTTTCCCGCATGTCGGCACGGTCCACGATCATGTCGATGAATCCGTGTTCCAGCAGGAACTCACTGCGCTGGAATCCTTCCGGCAGTTTCTCGCGCACCGTCTGCTCGATGACGCGGGGTCCGGCAAACCCGATGAGGGCGCGCGGTTCAGCAATATTGATGTCGCCCAGCATGGCCAGGCTGGCGGACACGCCGCCGTAGACGGGGTCGGTGAGTACCGAGATATAAGGCAGCCGTGCCGCATTCAGTTTGCCAATCGCAGCGCTGGTCTTGGCCATCTGCATCAGCGACACCAGCGCTTCCTGCATGCGGGCGCCGCCGCTGGCAGAAAAACAGACCATGGGGATGTGCTCGCGCAGGGCCAGCTGGGCGCCACGCGCGAAGCGTTCTCCGACCACCGAGCCCATGGAGCCGCCCATGAAAGAAAATTCAAAGGCGGCGGCAACGATGGGCACGCCGCGCAAATGACCCTGCATCACCACCAGGGCGTCTTTTTCGCCGGTATCACGCTGCGCGCCGGTGATGCGGTCGCGGTAGCGCTTGGTGTCACGGAATTTGAGAAAGTCGTCCGGTTCCAGCATGGCGCCGATTTCTTCCTGCTCGCCGGCATCCAGAAACAGGCGCAGGCGTTGACGCGCACCAATACGCATGTGGTGGCCGCACTTGGGGCAGACCTCGAGATTGCGTTCGAGATCGGGGCGATACAGCACTGCTTCGCACTTGGCACACTTGCGCCACAGGCCTTCCGGCACCGTGTTCTTACGTTGCTGCTCGGGTCGCGAAGGTTTGGGGAGCATACGCTCCACCCAGGTCGTCACACTCGTTCCCTCGATATGACCATGCGGAAAGGCAAGCCTCAGAATAGCGCAGGCCGGTCAGCTACCGCCAGCCTGATTGTCCAGTGCATCCCGGATACCACGCAGAAAGCTGCCGACAACCTCCGCCGGGGATTCCCCCGAGGCCGCGCAATCGGCGATTCTTTGCACAATTGCCGAGCCGATCACCACCCCGTCGGCCACCTGGGCCACCGCACAGGCAGAATCCGCATCCGTGATGCCGAAACCCACGCCTAGTGGCAGATCCGTCAGTTCGCGCAACATGGCGATGCGCTCGCTGACTTCGTCCATTTGCAGGTTGGCAGAACCGGTGACGCCGCGCAGGGATACGTAATACAGGTAACCCGAAGCATGCTGCACAATACGTGCGGCCCGCTCGCGCGTGGTTGTCGGCGCCAGCAGGAACACCAGGTCCAGCTCACGCTGGACCAGTTCCGCTTTCAGCTCGGCAGATTCTTCCGGGGGCATATCCACCACCAGCATGCCATCGACCTGCGCTGCGGCGGCGCGCCTGGCAAATTCGGCATATCCCATGCGTTCCAGGGGATTCAGATACCCCATCAGCACCACCGGGGTATCCGCGTTACGGGTCCGGAAACGTGCCACCAGGTCGAGCACATCAGCCAGCCGCACGCCTTTTTCCAGGGCGCGCTCACAGGCCAGTTGGATCACCGGGCCATCGGCCATGGGATCGGAAAACGGCACGCCCAGTTCAATGACGTCGGCACCGGCATCGACCAGCGCGTGTAACACATCCAGGGTGGCCTCCAGGTCCGGATCACCCGCAGTCACGTACGGAATCAGCGCCTTACGACCGGTCGCTGCCAGTTGCCGGAAAACCTGCTGCAAACGGCTCATGAGCGCTCTCCGGCATCCCAGGCCTGCACCGTCGCCACGTCCTTGTCACCCCGCCCGGACAGGTTGACGACAATGATCTGGTCAGCAGCCATTTTCGGCGCCTCCTGCATGCACCAGGCCAGCGCGTGACTGGATTCCAGCGCCGGCAGGATGCCCTCGGTTCGGGTCAGGTCGTGGAAGGCGGCCAGCGCCTGGGTATCGGTCACCGATGTGTACTCGGCCCTGCCCAGGTCGTTCAGCAAGGCATGTTCGGGACCAACACCGGGATAATCCAATCCTGCCGACACCGAGTGAGTGGCTATCACCTGCCCGGCCTCATCCGACATGAGGTAAGTCCGGTTGCCATGCAGCACACCGGTATCACCCTGCGAGATCGGGGCCGCATGTCGGTGTGTATCCAGCCCGTCGCCGCCCGCTTCCACGCCGACCATGCGCACAT
>JBFJWR010000111.1:0-8685 GCA_041623535.1 Pseudomonadales bacterium | reverse complement strand
GGTCTCAGAAAAAATAGACCAGGCCGTTGGAGCCGATGGCGACCGGTGCTTTGCCCTTGAAGGCGACCGCCATGATGGACGGGTTGGTGGGTTTCCAGCGATCTTTCTTGTTGCCCTGCCAGCGGCCGGTTTCCCTGGCGTTCTGGCTGTTCCACTGCTGTACCATGCGGTTGGTCGCGCCGGTCAGCAATATCGACCCATCATCCGAGAAGCGCGCTGCGGTATAGCTGGCGCCGGCCGTGTACGGATACTTGTCGATAGGCAACTCGCTGATGATCCTGCCGCTGGCGGTGTCCATGATGATGGAGCGATCGGCCTGGCTGGCAGCGAAGGCAAATTTGCCGTTGGCCGAGAGCGCTGTCACGTTTACCTGGTTTTCCAGTTTCCATGTATGCAGCAGTTCGCCACTGTTGATTTTCCACAGTCGTACGCTGAAATCGTCTGAGCCGGTCAGCAGCAGGCGGCTGTTCTCGGCCATCGCGATCGAACCGACCCGGTCATTGTGGACAAAGGTGCGCAGTACGCCGCCGCGCTTGATGTCAAAAATCACCGCCGTGTGATCGGCCAGTCCGAGGATCGCGAAGTCCGCGTCAGCGGTCAGTTCGATATCCAGAATATCGCCTGGTGCAGTCCAGAAAGAGATATTTTCGCCGGTATTGGCGTTCCACAGGGCGATCGTACGCTCATCTGCAGTGGCGACATAATTGCCGTTTTTGGAGATCGCGGCGGCAACAATATTGCTGTAGCCATCCTTCTTGTGATTCCAGCTGAAGAGCCGCTGATTTTTCGCCACGTTCCAGTAGCTGCCGCCGTGGTATATGGAAGCGGCCAGCGCCAGGTTGCCATCCTGCGACAGTTCCGCGGCGTACAGGCCACGGGTGGCAATCTCAAGGCTGCTTTTCGGCGCATCGCCGCCACTGCACGCGGTCAGCAGCAATGCCAGCAGCGCAAGCATTGGCAGCCGGAGCCGGGCGTATGGGACGTTGCGGTGAATGATCGTGAATATCATAAGGACAATATCGACCGGTATGCCGGAAAGTCCAGTCTGCCGTTCACAGCGATGGATGCAGCAATACCGGCGGGGGTAAGTGCCGGCACCCCGGATTGATCCGGGGCGCCGGCCCAGGACTCAGGCAGTAGCGACCGGACGGTGCGCTTCGTGCAGGGACTGGATCAGCATGTCTTCCAGTTCAAACCGGGTTTCCAGCGTCTGACCGAGTGCGGACAGCGCGCGCGGCAGTTCGTCGAGCAGGGAAAGACAGGGCGCATGCTGAAAATTGTCGTTGAAGTCGAGCGCCACGTTGGTGGTGGCCGTGATGCGCGGAATGGTGGCATTGGCCAGTCGCAGTCCGTCATCTTCAAAATGTTCGGCTTCCCACATGAGTTGCTCGTACACCTCGAAGTGACCTGCGGATACGTAATCCACTAGGACCTCGCAAAAGGCGTCCAGTTGCGTTTGCAACGCCTGGTTCGGCGTAAGCTGGGCAGCCAGTTCTGTCAGGCCCACGTAACGGGCAATCAAATCCTGGCGTTCGCCAAGCCAATTGCCAATCAGTGAATTAATGCCGCCCCAGCGTTCGGGGATCGATTGAATGTTCTGCAGCATGGTCAGGGGTCTCCTTCCCTTGTATCGCCCGGTTACATTGTCCGGGCCTATTATTATTGTGAGTGCATACCGTTAACCCGTTGATTTCCGGGTCTGCAGCCAGTTCTCAATCTAGAGATCGCCGGCGTGGTCTGCAAGGATTCTGCCGCAGTGATTTCCGTATCACTGCCGGTGGCCGAACCTCAGCCTTCACCCTATCCCGAATTGAAATATTTGGGAAGTGTTACATGATCGCGCTCAAAAACAGGATATGCGCGGGTGTCACGATGCCTGCGGGCCGGGAAAAAGCGTCCATTCCGGTAAGAAGTAAACGTTCACTACGCCAATACATCATTGATTTTGGGGATGCAGCGGATTTTTTCAGTTCGGGTGGGAGCGACCGGCCGCCACCCAGATCAGCGCTGCCCACGCGAAAAGGCCGATAAATACGATCAGCGTCCATTCGGGAATGGACAGGTACAGGAAGGTCCAGGAGACCTCGGCGCACTCGCCAGATCCACGCAGGACCTTGGCCAGCACGTCCTGCCAGGGAAATACATCCAGCAGGTAGTCGAGTCCGGGCCCGCACTGCGGGACCTGATCGGCGGGCAGGTGCTGCAGCCAGACGTGGCGGCCGGCAAGCCCGATACCGGCTAGTGCTGCAAGTGCCACCAGTACGGCCGACAGACGGGCGCCGAGGCGGGAACCACCGAGCAGCAGACCAATCAAACAGCACAGGCCCGCTGCAATCACGGCCACGCGCTGGAAGATGCACAGCGGACAGGGTTCCAGGTCCATGCCATGTTCCATGTACAGCGCGCTGCCGATGAGTACGAGGCAGCCCGCAAACGCGAGCAGGAACAGGATTCGGGGGGTGGGTAAGCGCATTGGTCACCACGGTCATAAACAGGATGGAGTATTCTATGCATTCCTGGAGATTTGAGAAAACGGTATTCGAAATGAGTCTGCGCTGGTTGTCGGTCCTGTTGCTCTGTCTGTCTGTCGGCAATGTATATGCCGCGGACGATGACGAAGAAGGAATGTTCGCCCCCAAGGTGGAGTATGTCGAAATCAAACCGGAGATCGTGACCAATTATGGCTCCAGCGGTCGCCTGCACTTCCTGCGTGCCCGGTTATCCGCCCGTGCCACCGGTACCGAAGCGGCCGATGCGGTGCGCTACCACATGGCCTATATCCAGAACACGCTCTTGCTGCTGCTCGGTGGTCAGACGGTTGAAGAAGCCAAGAGCATGGAATTCCGGGAAACACTGCGCCAGAAAGCGCTGGAGAGTATCAATGCATTCCTGGAGACCGAAGGCGAGCCGAAAATTGATGACCTGCTGTTTACCGAGTACCTGGTTCAGTAGCGATTCCGGCTACTGCCTGAAATAAGCTGCCAGGTATTCCTCAAACGTCGTTGACGTGTCTGCTTCCAGGTCAGCCTGCGCTGCCAGCGATTGCTCCACTTCGGCCTGCCACTGTGCACGCTGCGCGGGAGCAGGTGATGCAGCGCGCAATTCGTCCGCATACCTGCGGCTGGCATCCATGCCGAATTCAACGTGCGAGATATTGAGCCGGCGCATGTCCTCAACGACGCGTCCGGAGGGCGTGGTTTCCGGGTGACTGGCGCGCGTGCGCATTGCCCGGATCGACTCCCCCGCGGCGGAATCGCCACCCGAATCCAGGGCTGCGCCCACCGTTTCCATCTGATCGAGCAGGCCGTGCGCCAGGTCAGCCAGGCTCTCTGTGCTGCTGGCGGTGAGCAATTGCAGCCCCGGTTCCCGGCCCCGGTACACGGTGCGCCGCAGGTTTTCACTGATGCGTGCACACTCATCATCATCAATAGGCGGGCTGTCGGCGAGCAGGCAATGCCAGAGGAACACGTGCAGCAGGTGCGCCTGTTCGGCGTCTGCACCCAACGGCGTGTAGGGGTTGATGTCCAGGCAGCGTACTTCCACGTATTCCACGCCGCGATCCGCGAGCGCGCGCAATGGACGTTCGCCCCGGCGCACGGTGCGTTTGGGCCGCACCGTGCTGTAGTACTCGTTTTCGATCTGCAGGATATTGTCGTTGAGTTGCCGGTAGTCCCCGTTGACCTGCACACCGAGGCGGGTGAATTCCGGGTGCGGCGTGGAGGTGGCATGGCGCAGGCTGACGAGGTAGGCGTCCAGCGTGTTGTAGCAGATGTTCACGACCTTCTGCATGTTGTTCTGGTAGCCGAGACCGCTCATGCGCAGAGATGTGGCCCATGGCAGGTACAGCGTCTCGGCAGTGAAGGATTGCAGCTCGTGTTCGCGCCCCTGCAGGAACGACTGGCAGACCGCCGGCGAGGCGCCAAACAGGTATACCAGCAGCCAAACATTGCGGCGGAAATTGCGAATCAGCCGGAAGTAATGTTCCGAGCGGAAATCGTGTGGATCATCCAGGTTGTCACACTGGTCCTGCCACGCTTCCCAGAATTCATCTGCAGGTGAAAAGTTGTAATGGATGCCGGCAATGGCCTGCATGGCGCGTCCGTAGCGCCAGGACAGTCCACGCCGGTAGACATTACGCATCAGGCCCGAGTTGGAAGTGCCATAGTGGGCAATCGGAATTTCATTGTCCGGCGGCAGGTGGCACGGCATGCTGGTTGCCCACATCACCTCGTCGCGAATTCCACCCTGGGTGAAAACCATGAGATCCTGCAGGCAGTCCAGCGTCGCATCGGGACTGCGGAATACCGGCGTGATCAGTTCGAGCAGCGCCTCGGAAAAATCAGTGGTGATCGCCGGGTGGGTCAGCGCCGAACCCAGCGCCACCGGATGCGGGCGTTGGGACAGGCGGCCTTCCGTATCGACGCGAAGCGCTTCCTTTTCCATTCCGCACTGTGCTTCGCGCAGGTGATGCAGCAGACCGTTTGCCTCCAGGCCGGCCAGGGTATCCTCGATGGTGGGCAAACTGATTCCTTAGATTCCGGGTGATCCGGGTAAAGCATATCCGGGCGGAGGCGGGGAAGCCACTTTGGGCTTGCGCATATACTGCACTCAGGACAGGAGCACGCGGGCGGTGAGGCAACGAATCATGGTGATGGCGGCACTCGCAATTCTGTACGGCCTGTACGCCGGCACGCTGTACCTGTTCCAGGGCCAGATGCTGTATCCCACCCAGTATATTTCCGCGCCCGAAGTGGCCCGCCTCCCTGATGAACACAGTGAACTGATCCCGGTTCGGATTGCCGCAGGCGAGGTTGAAACCTGGCTGCTGAAGCCACTGAATGGTGCGACCCGCTATCCGGTGCTGATCCATACGCATGGGAACGGGGACGTGATCGACGCCTTGCCCTCGTTGTTCCGCTGGCCGCGCGATCGAGGTTGGGGGGTGTTGCTGGTGGAATATCCCGGCTACGGTCGGTCGGCCGGCCAGCCCGGTGAGGCATTGATCCGGGAGGTCGTGCAGAAAGCCTATGACCAACTGGCGGCGCGCGAAGATGTATTGCGGGAGCAGATCGTCGGTTACGGCTGGTCGCTGGGCGGTGGCGCCATCTGCACCCTCGTCGGAGAGCGGCCACTGGCGGGGCTGATCCTGCGCTCCACTTTCACCGGTCTGGCGGAGTTTGCGCATCGTCACGCGGTGCCGGCGTTCCTGCTGCATGACCGCTACGACAACCTGGCTGCAGTGCGTCGTTATCGG
Source organism: Pseudomonadales bacterium (assembly GCA_041623535.1). Taxonomy (GTDB): domain Bacteria; phylum Pseudomonadota; class Gammaproteobacteria; order Pseudomonadales; family JBFGWM01; genus JBFJWR01. The sequence continues at coordinate 3,431 of JBFJWR010000111.1, read as the reverse complement.
GGTCCCGTCGCCATCTTTCACGGTGAGCAGGATTCCACCATTCCCTACCGGATGGGGCAGGCGCTGGCTGAAGCGGCGGGGGTGGAACTGCATACCTGGCCCTGCGGGCACAATGCCTGTCCGGGCGATGAAGACATTTTCTGGTCGGCGGTGCAGCCGCTGCTGGACCGCGTGACGCAAGCAACGGAGAGCCGGTAATGCCCAGATTTCAGTACTGCCCCTGGTGCGCAGCAGCGCTGGCGCCGGAAATGCGCGATGGGCTGGAGCGGCAGATATGTACCGCGCCGGATTGTGAATACGTGTTCTGGGGCAATCCGACCCCGGTGGTGGCTGCGATCGTGGAGCACGGTACGGATGTCATCCTGGTGCGCAACCAGGGCTGGCCGGAGAACTGGTTTGGCCTGGTCACCGGCTTCCTGGAAAAGGAAGAGCATCCGGAAGCGGGCGTGTTACGCGAGTTGCATGAAGAACTGGGCCTGCAGGGCGAGGTGGTGGGATTCGTCGGCCATTACCCGTTTCCGCACAGGAATGAACTGATCATTGCGTTTCATGTGCGCGCGACCGGAGAAGTGCAGATGGGTGCGGAACTCGCGGACTACAGGCGAGTGCCGGTGCACAAGCTCAGGCCCTGGCCGTTTGCCACCGGTGAGGCAGTGAAAGACTGGCTGGCAGCACGCGCGAAATAGGCGGCCGGAGTACATCCGGACCGCCTGTCAGGGCGATCCGGATGGGTGAACTCAGGTCAGTTCCTGGGGGCCTGCCGCAATGATGGCGGGTTCGATTTCGCTGAACTTTTCGAAGTTGCTGCGAAACTGCCCGATCAGATCCCGGGCCTGGGTTTCATAGGCAGCCTGGTCAGACCAGGTCTGACGCGGATCCAGCAGGCGCGTGTCCACGCCTTCCACCTGGGTGGGGATGGTCAGGTTCAGCCCCGGCAGTTGCGTGGTTTGTGCGCCACGGATACTGCCGGTCTGGATGGCGCGCACGATGGAGCGGGTCACCGGAATGCTGAAGCGTTCACCGCCGCCGCCATAGGGGCCACCGGTCCAGCCGGTGTTGACGAGATATACCGCGCTGCCGAATTCCTCGATGCGACGCATCAGCAGGTCCGCATAAACCGATGCCGGACGCGGGAAGAACGGGGCGCCGAAGCAGGTGGAGAACGTGGACTTGATGCCCGGGCCGGCACCGACTTCCGTGGAACCCACCAGCGCCGTGTACCCACTCAGGAAGTGGTAGGCCGCTGCTTCCTTGGACAGGATCGAAACCGGCGGCAACACTCCGGTCAGATCGCAGGTCAGGAAGATGACGGATTCCGGTTCGCCGCTGCGGTTGTCTTCCACGCGCAGGGCAATGTGCTCGCGCGGGTAGGCGCAACGCGAGTTCTGCGTCAGGCTGTCGTCGGCGTAGTCCGGTTCGCGGGTTTCCGGATCGACAACGACGTTCTCGATGATGGCGCCAAAGCGGATGGCATCCCAGATCACCGGTTCGTGTTCCTGCTTGAGGTCGATGCACTTGGCGTAACAGCCACCTTCAATGTTGAAAACCGTGCCCTTGCCCCAGCCATGCTCATCGTCACCGATCAGGTAGCGGGATGGATCTGCAGAAAGCGTGGTCTTGCCGGTGCCGGACAGGCCGAAGAACAGCGTGACGGCCTCGTTCTCACCAACATTGGCCGCGCAGTGCATGGGCAGTACGTCTTTCTCGGGCAGCAGGAAGTTCTGTACGGAGAACATCGCTTTCTTCATTTCGCCCGCGTACTGCATGCCGGCGATCAGTACCTTGCGCTTGGCAAAGTTCAGGATCACCGCGCCATCGCTGTTGGTGCCGTCACGTTCCGGTTCGCAGGTGAAGTCGGGCACATTCAGCACCTGCCATTCTTCCTTGCCTTTCGGGTTGAACGATTCCGGGCGCACAAACAGGTTGCGCGCGAACAGGTTCTGCCAGGCAGTCGTCGTGGTGACGCGGATCGGCAGGTAGTGTTCCGGGTCTGCGCCCACATGCAGCAACGAAACAAAATTCGTTTGCTGGTCGGCATGATCTTCCACCAGGCGCCACAGGGCGTCGAACTTGTCGCTGTCGAAGGGGCGGTTCACCTTGCCCCAGTCGATCGACTCGTTGGTGCTCGGTTCGTCGACGATGTAGCGGTCCATCGGCGAGCGGCCCGTGCGCGCGCCGGTCGTGACGACCAGTGCACCATTGGCGGCGAACTGACCTTCGCCGCGCTCGAGCGCGAGTTCGATCAGTTGAGCGGTGGAAAGATTCTGGTAAATGGTTCGGTGGGTATTGATGTCAATTGCCTGGTTCATTGTTGCTGTTGCGGAATGCGACTCATGTGGCTGATGGGGATTGGAATTGGGTATCGGGGTGTCCGGCGCCGTGGGCGTGGATTGCGAGGGCGCTATTATGGCAAATTACTCGGCCTTGGAATACCGGCCTGGGCAGCCTCCGGGGAATAACTGGCCAACCGGGCAAATGGAGTCACACCTGATGCATGAAACCAGCGATTTTTTTCTGCCCCGGTGGCGTCCGGTGGCCTCCGCCGTGCTCTGTGCCGCCGGCCTGCTGGTGCTGGTTTCGCTGGCTGTGCCGGCCGGAAACGCAGCCTGGCGCGAGGTGGACCGGTCGGTTTTCCTGCTGCTCAACGGCATGTTGGCCGAGGGCGGTGGCTGGGTGACATTCTGGGCCTGGGCCAATTACCGGCCGGTGGACCTGCTTTCGGCCCTCCTGTTGCTGGGGTTCCTGGTCCTGCCGGGTCCGGTGTTCAGGCCGGACGAACTGCGCCGCGCGCTGTTCGGCTTCCTGGCGCTGGTGGTCCTCGGCCTGGTGGTGCGCCAGTCACTCGACGAAGTGGCCGAGTTGCTGGGCCTGGTCGGTCCCAGCCCGTCGTTACTTTATGAACCGGCATATCGCCTGTCCGAACTGGTGCCCGAACTGGCGACCAAGGACCATTCCAAGGAAAGTTTTCCGGGGGACCATGCTGCGGTTCTTCTGACCTGGGCTTTTTACCTGCTGGCTCGTGGCATCGGGCCGGGCAGCCTGGCAGCACTGGCCGTGGCCTTCCTGCTCATGTTGCCCCGCCTGGTGGCCGGGGCCCACGCCATATCCGACGTGCTGGTGGGGGGGGTGTTTGTCGCTACCCTGACCATGGGGCTGGGTTATTGCTCGCCGTACCATGGCCGGGCAGCCGCCTGGCTGGCGGCGCGGCTGACCCCACTGATTGACTGGTTTGGCCGCAACATCCCGGGCCTGGCGTGGTTCAGCTTTTTTCGAGTCTCTGGAAGCGAATAATGCGGCCGCGGTCGCGCCGGTCCGGGCGCTGGGCCGGGGGGCTGAAGCTCTGGTTGGCGACTTTCCGGTCCAGTGCACGTTGCGCGCGGCTGGCTTCACTGGCCGGGGTTTCCGCATAGAGGGCGGCGGCTTCGCTGGCG
>JBFJWR010000110.1:0-8759 GCA_041623535.1 Pseudomonadales bacterium | reverse complement strand
CTGACCGGCGGCATCGACGGTCTCTTCAAGGCCAACAAGGTTGAATGGAAAGCGGGTGCGGCAAAGCTGCTGGCCGGCAAGGTTGTCGAGATCACCGGCCATGACGGCAAGACCGAAACCGTGTCTGCCGACGCCATCGTGATTGCGACCGGCTCGGTACCTATCGATATCCCACCGGCGCGGGTCGACAACGACCTGATCGTCGATAACGAGGGTGCCCTGAATTTCACCACCGTGCCCAAGCGACTCGGTGTGATTGGCGCTGGCGTGATCGGCCTGGAGCTGGGCAGCGTCTGGAACCGTCTCGGTTCAGAAGTCACCTGCCTGGAGGCCGTCGACAAGTTCCTGTTCCTGACCGACCAGCAGATGGCGCGGGAAGCCCAGAAACAGTTCACCAAGCAGGGGCTGGATATACGCCTGGGCGCACGAGTTACCGGATCCAAGACGACCAAGAAGACCGTCACGGTGACGTACACCGACAAGGACGGCGATCACGACATCACGTTCGACAAACTGATCGTCAGTGTCGGCCGGCGTCCCAACACCGAGGGACTGCTGTCTCCGGATTGTGGCGTGGAACTGGACGAGCGCGGGTCCATACAGGTCAACGATCATTGCCAGACGGTGATTCCGGGCATCTACGCCGTCGGCGACGTGGTGCGCGGCCCGATGCTGGCGCACAAGGGTACCGAAGAAGCCATCATGGTGGCCGAGGCGATCTGTGGTCACAAGCATAGTGTCAATTACGATGCGATTCCGGGGATCATCTACACCAGCCCGGAAATCGCCTGGGTGGGCAAGAACGAGGAAGAAGTGAAAGCCAGTGGCGAACCCTACAAGGTCGGCGTCGCTCCGTTCTCGGCCTGCGGTCGTGCCATGGCCAATAACGATACCGTTGGTTTCGTGAAAATGATCGTGCACGAGAAAACCGACCGCCTGCTGGGCATGCATGTCATCGGCCCGCACGCGTCCGAACTCATCATGCAGGGCACCATCGCCATGGAATTCATGGGCAGCGCCGAAGATTTGCAACTGATGTGCTTCGGCCACCCGACCCTGTCGGAAATGGTGCACGAGGCGATCCTGGCAGTGGACAACAAGCCCATACACCTGCCGCCCAAGCGCAAGCGCTGATCGCACCCGTCTGCCGGAAGCCGCCATTTCCCGGCCCGGTGCCACGGCTGCGACGGAGTCGTCTACACTATTCCATGTTTCTGCGCCCGGGGGCTTTCCCCCGGTCCGCCAATCGGGTCTTACAGGCAGGGGAAACCTCATCCATGAATCTTCACGAATATCAGGCCAAAAAGCTTTTTGCTGAATACGGGCTGCCGGTGCCGAACGGCGTCGCGGTCAACAATCCCAAGGATGCCGCAGAAGCGGCCAGTACCATCGGTGGTACGCGCTGGGTGGTGAAAACCCAGGTGCATGCCGGCGGCCGGGGCAAGGCCGGTGGCGTCAAGGTGGTCGAGTCGAAGGGAGAGATCAAGGATTTTGCCCAGCAGTGGCTGGGCAAGCGGCTGGTCACGTACCAGACCGATGAGAAAGGCCAGCCGGTCAACACCATGCTGGTGGAAGCAGCATGTGGTATCGAGACAGAGCTCTACCTGGGCGCTGTGCTCGACCGCGCTTCGCGGCGCGTGGTGTTCATGGCGTCCACCGAGGGCGGCATGGAAATCGAGAAAGTGGCGCATGAAACGCCCGAGAAGATTCTCAAGGCGACCATCGACCCGATTACCGGCGCCATGCCGTACCAGGCGCGTGAAATTGGCTTCAAGCTGGGCCTCAATCCCAGCCAGCTGAAACAGTTCACCCGCATCTTCACGACGCTGGCGCGCATGTTTGTCGAGTGTGACCTCGCGCTGCTGGAGATCAATCCACTGGTGATCACCAGCGACGGTGACCTGCTGTGTCTCGATGGCAAGATCAATATCGACAGCAACGCGCTGTATCGCCAGCCCAAGCTCAAGGAAATGCACGACCCTTCGCAGGACGACGAACGCGAAGCGCATGCCGCCCAGCACGAACTGAACTACGTGGCGCTCGATGGCAATATCGGCTGCATGGTGAACGGCGCAGGCCTGGCCATGGGCACCATGGACATTATCAAACTGCATGGCGGCAACCCGGCTAACTTTCTGGATGTTGGCGGTGGTGCCACCAAGGAGCGGGTCTCCGAGGCGTTCAAGATCATTCTCTCCGACGAAAAAGTGAAAGCCGTGCTGGTGAATATTTTTGGCGGTATCGTGCGCTGCGACCTGATTGCCGAAGGCGTGATCGGGGCGGTTCAGGAAGTCGGCGTGAAAGTGCCGGTGGTGGTTCGACTGGAAGGCAACAGCCGCGACGAGGGATTGAAGAAACTGGCCGATAGTGGTCTGAACATCATTGCCGCTGGATCCCTGAGTGATGCCGCGACCAGCGTGGTGGAAGCAGCAGGAGGTGCGGCATGAGCGTACTGATTAACAAAGACACGAAAGTCATCTGCCAGGGATTCACCGGTGCCCAGGGCACGTTCCATTCCGAGCAGGCGATCGAATACGGCACCAAGATGGTCGGCGGCGTCACGCCGGGCAAGGGCGGTCAGAAGCATCTGGGCCTGCCGGTATTCAACACCGTGCGCGACGCAGTCGAAGCGACCGGAGCCAACGCCTCGGTCATCTACGTACCCGCACCCTTCTGCAAGGACTCGATCCTGGAAGCAGCGGACGCTGGCGTTGAACTCATCGTCTGCATCACCGAAGGCATACCTACCCTCGACATGCTGCAGGTGAAGTGCCGGCTTGAGGAAATGGGTGTACGCATGGTCGGCCCGAACTGCCCCGGTGTGATCACCCCGGGTGAATGCAAGATCGGCATCATGCCCGGTTCAATTCACCTGCCCGGCAAGGTCGGCATCGTGTCCCGTTCCGGCACCCTGACGTACGAGGCGGTCAAGCAGACCACCGATTTCAAGTTTGGGCAGAGCACCTGTGTTGGTATCGGTGGCGATCCGATTCCCGGCACCAACTTTATCGATGTTCTGCAGTTGTTCCAGGATGACCCGGCCACTGAGGCCATCGTGATGATCGGTGAGATCGGCGGCAGCGCCGAGGAAGAAGCCGCAGCGTTCATCAAGGCCAACGTGACCAAGCCGGTGGTGTCCTACATTGCGGGCGTTACGGCGCCGGCTGGCAAGCGCATGGGGCATGCCGGCGCGATTATCGCAGGTGGCAAGGGTACGGCCGACGAGAAATTTGCCGCACTTGAGGATGCCGGTGTGAAAACCGTGCGCAGCCTCGCGCAGATCGGCGATGGCCTGAAGGAAGTGACTGGCTGGTAGTGGTTCGCTGCGCCGGCAAAATCTGGCGCCGCAGACAAAGCCTCCTCAATTGCCGGGCATGGCGGTTTTCAAGCCGCTGTGCCCGGTTTTTTTATGCCTGGTCCCTGGTGGTTGCGCCTGGAGAAGTGCTGAACGCGGTTGTTTGCAGTATTGGGACGGCCTAGCCGCCGTCGCCATTTTCCTCTTCGACGAGGTAATCACCGATCAGGCCATCGCGCCGGTATGGATTTGCGACGGTCAGGTCGACCGGTTCCTCGGTATAGAAGATGCTGCAGCGGGGCAGGTCGATGTAGGGCAGTTGGTCCTGGTAGATCTCCATGAGGCGTGCCGCCACTTTGGGCGTGCCGACCTTTGCAAGCAGATTTTGCGGGGTTTCGAACTGGAAGGTGATGATGCCGTCAAAAGCAGGTGCGGTGCGGTATCGCTCACGGATCTGCTGGTTTCTTTCCACCTCGAGTGCGAGGGTCTGCCTGACGTTGGTTGCTCCCAGGATTTCCATAACATCCCGGACCGCCTGTCCCTGGGCATGCTTCCAGTGCTGGCGAAAGTCCTCAGCAGCCACGGATTCATTGCGCATCACGCAAATCACGAGTTCGATCATGGGGGTTTTTTCCGGTCGATGAGTGTCCGAAAAGCGTAGTTTGAGAGCAGCACTCTTGCAAAAATGAGTATTCCAGACTGTTGGAAGAATGCTTGCGCGAAAGCGTCCACCCGCCATACTGGAATCAAAGATCGGGAGGTGGCGGCTGATGACGACATTGATAACCATAGTGTTTACCGCGCTGCTTTCGGCGCTCGTGACCTGGGGGGCGGCCTGGCTGGTGTTTACCCGCTTCATCTGGCCGCAGTTGGAGAAAGACCTCAATCGCGAAATCGACGTCAAGGTGCAGCAGATCGGTGATGCGCTGGAGGCGCGGGTGCGCGAGGGCGTGCGCAAGGGCGTGCTGGACGGCATCGCCCAGATTCCGACCGCAGAAGTACTGCGTGGTACGACCGAGAACATGATGAAAACCGGACAGTCGCTCGTCGAGCAGGGCATAGGCAGCATCCTGGGCAACAAGAAACGCTGACATGTCTGCAGGCCGTGTTCGGCGTGGTTGGCGGTGCAGCTGGCGGCGCAAAGGTACACGTGCGTACCTGGCGCTGCGATTCAGGCTAGAATCCCTGATACGAAATCGGGGAGCCCGCTGGCTTTGAAACATACGCGCAGACAGAATACCCGGCTGGTCCCGGAATCGGGACGCTCGATCCGGATAGATATCAACGGTGAGAATTTTCTCGACGTGGTGTATGCCCTCGACATCAGTGTTGCCGGGGTGCGTATCGGCGTTCCGCATCGTTTCGAGGGCTGCCGACTCGACAAGATGGTCTCGCTGGTGGTCAACCTGCCGGAGCCGATCAACACCAGTTTCGTAACTCTGGGCAGTATCCGTCACATTTCCGGGGGTGCCTTCGGCGTGAAATTTGTCGGCCTTGAGAACGCGGATTATCGCGCAGTGCGCCAGTACCTGACGTACCTGATGGCGAAGCAACGTCCGTGGCGTACCTTTTTCTTCAAACTTGGTCTCGTGAAGTAAACCCGGAGTAATATCAATGAATGCAATGTCACTGGTGGTTGGTGGCTGTGTGCTTGCCGGCCTCGCCAATATTTTCGGCATCCTGGCAGTTTCTCATTTTTTTACCAATGAACTGCTGTTTTCCACCTACCCGGGGGCGTTTTCACCGGAAGGCTGTTTTGTCATATTGCTGTGGGGGTGCGCCTATATCGCGGCCACCGCCGCACCGCAGAAAACCCCGGCGCTGTTCGCAGTATTCACGGTCGAGAAGTTTTTTTACGCTGGAACCTGGGGATTCTGGTACGCCGCCCATGGCGACAAAGTGCCGGCACTCACTGAACAGTCCTGGCTGACGGGGACGTTCATGCTTGCCTATGGGGCCAACGATCTGCTCTGGGGGCTGTTTTTTGCATGGGCGTTCGTGCAGGTCCGGCGCGCCGAACTGCCTGCCTGAGCCCATGGCGGATTGGGACTACCCCGAGCCGTACTGCCTGCCGGTGACAGCGACTGCCGCGGACGTGGACGAACTGGGCCACGTCAACAACGCGGTCTACGTCCGCTGGATGACCGACTGCGCGTGGGCCCATTCCATCGCCCTGGGCATGACCATCGACGTATATCGGCTACTGGATCGCGCGATGGCCATGAGCCGGCACGAAATCGATTACCTGGCACCGGCCTGGAGAAACGACCAGTTGCAGGTTGCCACCTGGATTCGGGAATTTGATGGTCGCCTGACCATGTCACGGTGTTTCCAGATCATGCGGCCGGCTGACGGCGTGACGCTGTTGCGGGCCAAAACCAACTTCGCCTGCATCGAGATGTCCACCGGCAGGGTGCGGCGCATGCCAGCGGAATTTCTGGAGGCCTATGGTGGCGCCTATCGCGCCCAGACCGGCGCATGAAAAGGGCGCGCATCGTTTTCTGGCTGGGCGTCGTGGGGCTGGCACTCTGGACCACGCTGCTCGAACCCCTGTTGCTGCTCGATCGAAGTTACACGCTGCAGCTGCAGCAGCCATTTCCGGAACTGCGGGTTGCGGTGCTGACAGACCTGCACCTGGGCGCACCGCAGCAGCGCCTGCGCTACCTGGACCGCATCGTGGATCAGACCCGGGCACTGGATCCGGACATGGTCCTGATGGCGGGGGACTACTTTTACGAGTACCTGCTGGCCACCCGCTATCCGCCGTCCGTTCTGACCGCGCCCCTGCGCCGTTTGCGCCCCCGCTACGGCGTGTATGCAGTGCTGGGCAATCATGACTACAACATGCAGCCAAAACAGATCCGACAGGCACTGGAGGCGGCAGGCGTGGTGGTGCTGGAAAACGAGTCGGCGTTCGTTGCCGGCCCCGGCAAGTCCGGCATCTGGGTGGTGGGCCTGGCCGACCTGGTCACCGCGGGCGCAGAGCCACAGCGGGCCTTTGCCGGTGTGCCCCCCGATGCGCCGGTGCTGGTGCTCAGTCACACGCCGGATGTGTTTCCACTGCTCGACAAGTACCGCTTCGCGCTGGGTGTGGCCGGCCACCTGCACGGTGGCCAGATTAATATTCCCGGGTATGGGCCACCTTACCTGCCATCCCAGTACGATCGGCGGTTCTTTGACCGCCATGTCCGCGAGGGCCTGCGCGACTACTTTATGGCGCCGGGAACGGGCATGAGCGTGCTGCCCATGCGCTTCAATGCACCGCCGGAAATTTCCCTGCTGCTGCTGCGAGGATGAGCCATACTGTCTGCATAAGATCACTGCCAGGGAGATACCATGCCGATGAGTTCCATGATCGACCCGATAATTCTGAATTTCCTGTATGCCGCCATGGGCGGAACCATGGCGATGGGGTTTGCCTGGGGTGGCGCGCGCCTGTTCTCGCATATCATGGAGTTCAGCACCAGCGATGAGCTGAAGAAGGGCAATGTCGCGGTGGGGCTGGCCCTGATGGGCATCTTTATCGCCGCCGGCGTGGGCATGGGCCTGGTTATCGGACTCAGTCTGAACTGATGCAGCGCTTGGCAGGGCGACGACGGGTGCTGATCCTCGTATTGCTGCTTGTGCCCGCCAGCCTGGCCTGGGCCACCCGTACCTTTCACGGTGTGACATCAAAGCACTGGCCTGATCAGTACGACGTCTATTTCAAGAAGTACACCAAGCGTTATTTCGGGCCGCACTTCGACTGGGAATGGTTCAAGGCCCAGGGCATCGCCGAGTCAGCGCTGAATCCAAAAGCCAGGAGCCATGTCGGCGCCAAGGGCCTGATGCAGATCATGCCGGCGACCTATGCGGAGATCCGCCGAGCCAATCCACACTTCCTGGATATCGAAGCACCGCGCTGGAACATCGCCGCCGGCATCTACTACAACCGCGGACTGTACCGGGACTGGGAAGGGATGCCGGATGAAGACCGTCTGATGATGGCTTTTGCCAGTTACAACGCCGGACTCGGCGGTATGCGACGTGCTGCAAGGCGTTCACCGATCCAGCCGGTGCGCCGCTGGGTGCACGTGGAAAAATATGCGCCGAAGGAAACCCGCGGTTACGTGAAGCGTATCAAGGCGCTGAAGTTTGGCGAGGGATTTGAAGACCCGAAAGGACGGTTCGACTCTGATATTTACTGAGTCTTGCCGCTGGCAATATCGACCACCAATGTGTGGAAGATCCAGGCGATCAGCCCCTTTTCTGCAATGCCGACACGTATCCAGTCCCCTTTTCTTTCCAGTTCCACGATGACATCTCCCTGGTTCAGGCTGCCGGCCAGGGCATTTTTCGTGGACGGCCCGGTGCGCAGGTTGGCGCGCGGCACCGAGATCATCAGCAGTTTGCCGAGTATGCCGGGCTTCTTCTTCAGAACCTCCAGTGCCATGCCGCGTGCCTGCTTGTCCTTGCCGCGGATCATCACCAGCAGCATCTCGCGGGCATCCTCGTCCTGCATCTCGGCAGCACGCAGAAAATACTGCACGGCCCGTTCCGAGTTTTTCTTGATGTCCTTGCCGCCGAGCCGGTAGATCTGGGCAAGGGCCATCATGGCCTCGGTGTGGCCGCTTTTCGCGGCCTGGTCCCACCACTCGATCGCCTGGTGATCGTCAATCGCCAGGCCATAGCCGTTGTGGTACATCCAGCCCAGCGCGAACTGTGCCTCAGGGTCGCCGCGCTTGGCCAGCGGCAGCCAGGTGCAGAATGCTTCTGCGTAGTTGCCGGCGCGCATGGCCTCGCGGGCTTCCGCCGTGCTGGCGGCTCCCGCCGGTGTTACCAGCAGGAAGGAACTGAGTGCCAGCAGGGCGAGGCTATAGCCTGATCGATTTCGCACAGGACTGTTCCGGTAGTCGGGAGTACAGCTTTCAGGTTAGTGGCAAGTAAGTGTTTTGAAAAGAAAAAGCCGGCGTCCACCAGGTGGACGCCGGCTTTCCGGAGCCGAGCCGGAGAATCCGGTCAGATCTTGTAGCCTTCTTCGTCATGCAGCACCAGGTCGAGGCCGTTGGTTTCTTCCTCGTCGGTGACCCGCAGCGGTGTCAGTGCCGCCGTGACTTTCAGAATGCCGAAGGTCAGCACCGCCACGTAGGCGATCGATGCCACGATACCGATGACCTGTACTTTCATCTGCTGGGCAATGGAGGCATTGTCGCCGCCAAAGCCCTGGCCGCTGAATATACCGAGATCGGGCGAGGCGAAAATGGCGACCAGGAACGTTCCGAGGATGCCGCCGATGCCGTGGACCGGAAACACGTCTAGCGAATCGTCCACGCCCAGGCGGTGCTTCATGATATTGGTCATGAAGTAGCACACCGTGCCGGCGCTCAGACCGATCAGCAGTGCACCGGCGGGTCCGACCGAGCCGGAAGCCGGCGTGATGGTGCCGAGGCCCGCCACCATGCCGGTCACAATGCCCAGCGCGCTG
>JBFJWR010000109.1:0-8775 GCA_041623535.1 Pseudomonadales bacterium | reverse complement strand
GCACTACATGCCGCAGATCATTGCCATGGTGGAAAAGCTGGTGGCTGGCGGGTACGCCTACCCGGCAGACAACGGCGACGTGTATTACCGCGTAAAAAGATTTGCCGGGTATGGCAGCCTGTCGGGCAAGAAACTCGACGAACTGGTCTCCGGTTCGCGCGTGGATGTCGATCCGGCGAAAGAGGATCCGCTGGACTTCGTGCTCTGGAAAGCATCCAAGCCCGGTGAGCCGGCCTGGGATTCACCGTGGGGCAGTGGGCGACCCGGCTGGCATATCGAGTGTTCCGCGATGTCCACCTGTTGCCTGGGCGATTCCTTTGACATTCACGGTGGCGGCGGCGACCTGGTGTTCCCGCATCACGAGAACGAGATTGCGCAGTCCGAGGCGGCCACCGGCAAGCCCTTTGTGCAGACCTGGATGCATGTCGGATACGTGCAGATCAACGACGAGAAAATGTCCAAATCGCTGGGTAATTTTTTCACCATCCGGGAAGTGCTGGATGTCTATGAGCCGGAGATCGTCCGTTACTTCCTGCTCGCCAGTCACTACCGGAGTCCGCTGAATTATTCCACGGACAACCTGGATTCTGCGCGTGCTGCGCTGTTGCGGCTGTACGGTGCGCTGGACGATGCGCCCGCGCTACAGGGGCAGGTGGTCGGGGACTGGGCGGCACGGTTCCAGGCAGCCATGGACGATGACTTCAATACGCCGGAAGCGCTGGCGGTGCTGTTTGACCTGGTGCGGGAACTGAATCGTGCGCGCCAGGAGCATCCTGAACAGGTCGCCGACCTGGTGGCTACGCTGCGGGCCCTGGGTGGTGTGCTCGGGCTGCTGGAGCAGGAGCCACAGGCGTTTCTCAAGGCCGGTGTGGCCGGGGACCTGCCCGATGATGAAGTGGATGTCCTGATTGCCGCCCGCGAAGCGGCCCGCGGTGCGCGCAACTGGGCGGAGGCCGACCGCATTCGCGATCAGCTGACAGAAGCCGGCATTGAATTGCTGGATTCCCGCGAAGGCACTCGCTGGCGACGCGCCTAGCCAGGTCAGCGCCGTTGGTGCTCAGCCGGCCGGTGCGTCGGGGTCGTGAAAGCGCTCGCACGCGATCAGGGTGTTTTCCAGCAGGGTGGCGACGGTCATGGGGCCCACGCCACCCGGTACCGGGGTGATCCAGCTGGCGCGCTCCTGCGCTGCTGCAAAGCCGATATCGCCGGTCAGGGTGCCATCATCCAGTCGATTGATGCCGACATCCACGACAATCGCCCCTTCACGTATCCATTCTCCGGGAACCAGCGCCGGCTTGCCCACCGCGACCACCAGCAGTTCCGCGGCACCGACTTTTGCCTCCAGGTTGCGGGTGAAGCGGTGCGTGGAAGTCACCGTGGCGCCGGCCAGCAGTAATTCCAGGCTCATCGGCCGGCCGACAATGTTGGATGCGCCGACTATGGTGCAGTCCACGCCGTGCAGGTCCACGCCGGTGGTCTCGATCAGGTGCATGATGCCGCGCGGCGTGCACGGACGGAGCAGGGGGATGCGCTGCGCCAGCCGGCCCACGTTGTATGGGTGGAAGCCATCGACGTCCTTGTCGGGGCGGATGCGTTCAATCACGGCTTCCTGGTCGAAATGTGCCGGCAGTGGTAACTGGACCAGGATCCCATCCACATTCGGGTCTTCATTCAGGCGGTCCAGCAGGTCCAGCAGCTGTTTCTGGCTGGTATCTGCCGGTAAATCGTGATCTTCCGCACGAATCCCGGCTTCCAGGCAGGCTGTGCGTTTATTGCGCACATAGACCTGGCTGGCAGGGTCGGCGCCCACCAGCACGACCGCGAGGCCGGGTACGCGACGGCCGGCCTGGCTGCGCCGGGAGACGGCGGCGGCGACCTTCTGGCGCAGTGTGGCGGCCGCCTTGCGGCCATCCAGGATTTGTGCGGGCATGGTTTTCGGGTAATCCGGTCTGCACGGGAGCGCGAATTCTCGCACCCGGGACGATTTCAAGCAAAATGTCGTCTTTCTGCCTTCTTTCATTGACGCTAAAAAACCCCGTCGCTATCATTCCGCGTTCTTTGCGATGGCGGCTCTCTCATCCTGTTGGCTGGAAACGGACGATCAGGCCAGTCGGGGTATAGCGCAGTCTGGTAGCGCGCCTGCTTTGGGAGCAGGATGTCGGGGGTTCAAATCCCTCTACCCCGACCATCCGGCTATTGCAGTCGGCGATGATCCGGCCGGCCGTGCCGACCGGGAGGGAAGCGAGCGCCGCACGCGATTTTGGCCACGGGCGCCCGTAGCTCAACCGGATAGAGCAACGGCCTTCTAAGCCGTGGGTTGCAGGTTCGAGTCCTGCCGGGCGCGCCAGTCATGTCGCACGGCAGGGTTGCATACGTATTACGGTGGGCGTAGCTCAGTTGGTAGAGCTCCGGATTGTGATTCCGGCGGTCGTGGGTTCGAGCCCCATCGTCCACCCCAGTTTTTCCGGAGAAATCCGGACCCGGCGGGCCGTTAGCTCAGTTGGTAGAGCAGTGGACTCTTAATCCAACGGTCGTAGGTTCGATCCCTACACGGCCCACCACCTTTTTCCGGTGACCCCGCGATGCCTGCCCCCGGCAGGCGGGGCGGAGCATCGGAGGCAACAAGCAGATATTCATGATTGAAGAGGTAAAGATGCAGGTCGAACTCGAGACACTCGAAGGGCTGGAACGCAAGCTGACCATTGGTCTGCCGGCAGCGCAGATTCAGGGCGAAGTGGACCAGCGCCTGCAGCGCGCCGCAGCCAATGTGCGCATGGACGGGTTTCGTCCGGGCAAAGTGCCCATGCGCGTGGTGCGCCAGCGTTATGGCGATGGCATCCGCCAGGAAGTACTGGCCGACCTGGTACAGAAGTCCTTCCAGGAAGTGATCGAGGAAAAGAAAATTCGCCCGGCCGGTGCGCCATCGGTGCTGCGTGACGATGAAGAGGGCAGCGATGTCGCCCGTTTTGTCTGCACATTCGAGATCATGCCGCAGGTGGAATTGCCTGATTTCTCCAAACTCAAGCTGGAAAAGCCGGTTTGCCCGATTACCGATGCCGACCTGGAAGTGATGATCGGGCAGTTGCGTGAGCGCCGCCCGGACTGGAGCCCGGTGGACCGCGAGGCCGCCGACGGCGACCAGGTGAAGGCTGATTTCGAGGGCCGGATTGACGGCGAGGCCTTTCCCGGCGGCACCGGTGAAGGCATCGAGTTCGTGATTGGCGCGGGCACCATGCTGCCGGACTTTGAGGCCGGTGCGAAAGGCGCGAAGGCCGGTGAAGAGAAGGTGATCCCGGTGAGTTTTCCCGAGGACTACCAGGCCAAGGAACTGGCCGGCAAGACCGCCGAGTTCACCATCAAGATTGTTGAAGTCGCCGAGAAGGCGCTGCCGGAAGTCAACGCGGATTTCTTCAAGGCCTGGGGCGTGGATACCGACGATCTGGAGACTTTTCACGCCGAGGTGCGCGACACCATGCAACAGGAAGTGGCGCGCGTGGCCGGTGACAAGCTCAAGGTCCAGGTGCTGGACAGATTGCTGGAACACACCGAGGTGCCCGTGCCGGAGTCACTGCTGACCGCCGAGATCAAGCGGCAGACCCAGCAGGCTCATCAGCACGACCATGATCATGACCACGAACATTGCGACGATCCCACGCACAACCATGGCGCGGAAGAGGCCGTTGACCCGGAAGTTCGCGCGGCGGCTGAAAAGCGCGTGCGTACCGGCCTGATCCTGATGGAACTCGTGCAATCGCGGGGTCTGAAAGCCGATCCGGCGCGGGTGCGGGCGAGGATTGAGCAGATGGCCAGATCCTATGGTCAACCCGAGCAGATCGTGAACTGGTACTATTCGGATGAGAAGCGCCTCGCGGAAGTGGAATCTGCAGTGCTGGAAGAGCAGGTCGTCGAACTCGTGGTGGAAGGTGCGAGCGTGACCGAGCAAACAATAAGTTATGAAGAACTGGTGGGCGCCGCCGCGATTTCCGGCTGAGCGCACCCGCCCTGGCAAGGAGCTGCATACGATGAGCGCATTGGATACCCAGAATCTCGGCCTGGTGCCGATCGTGGTCGAACAGACCGCCCGCGGCGAGCGGTCTTACGATATTTATTCACGCCTGCTCAAAGAGCGGGTTGTGTTCCTGGTCGGGCCGGTGGAAGACGGGGTCGCCAACCTGGTGGTTGCCCAGTTGCTGTTTCTGGAATCCGAGAATCCGGACAAGGACATTCATTTCTACATTAATTCGCCGGGCGGGTCCGTGTCTGCCGGCATGTCCATCTACGACACCATGCAGTTCATCAAGCCGGATGTGAGCACCATGTGCCTGGGCCAGGCGGCCAGCATGGGCGCATTCCTGCTCGCCGGCGGTACCAAGGGCAAGCGGTTCGCCCTGCCCAATTCGCGCATCATGATCCACCAGCCCCTGGGCGGTTTCCAGGGTCAGGCCTCGGACATCGAGATCCATGCCCGCGAAATCATGGCGCTCAAACTGAAATTGAACGAGTTGCTTGCGGAACATACCGGTAAGGATGTTGACCAAGTAGCCAAGGATACCGACCGGGATAACTTCTTGACGGCAGAGCAGGCAGAAGATTACGGTCTAATTGACAAAGTGATCTCCCGACGGGGTAGTGAAGGCTGATCTGTCATCCCGAATGTCGGCATTCGGGATGGCTATTTAACTGGGTTGCAATTCCCGCAATGAGCCTGCATTTTGGTTCAATGGGAATTCTGAATCGACCGGGGTAAGGGAATGTCCGACGAAAAACACGGCGATAACGAAAAGCTTCTTTATTGCTCATTCTGTGGCAAAAGCCAGAACGAGGTGCGCAAGCTGATTGCCGGGCCGTCCGTATTCATCTGCGATGAATGCGTTGACCTCTGCAATGACATCATCCAGGAAGAAGTCCAGGAAGCCAGTGGCGAGCGCAAGGAAGACCGCCTGCCGACCCCGCGCGAGATCAAGACCATCCTCGACGATTACGTGATTGGCCAGGAACCGGCCAAGAAGGTTCTGGCTGTCGCGGTGTACAACCACTACAAGCGTCTCAGCTTCGGCGAGCGCGGTGAAGGTGTCAAGAAGGAAGAGGTGGAACTCGGCAAGAGCAACATCCTGCTGATCGGCCCCACCGGCAGTGGCAAGACCCTGCTGGCAGAGACCCTCGCCCGCCTGCTCAACGTGCCGTTCACGATTGCTGACGCCACGACCCTGACCGAAGCCGGTTATGTGGGTGAAGATGTCGAGAACATCATTCAGAAACTGCTGCAGAAGTGCGAGTACGATGTGGCGAAGGCCCAGCGTGGCATCGTCTATATCGACGAGATCGACAAGATCTCCCGCAAGGCCGACAACCCCTCCATCACCCGGGACGTGTCTGGCGAAGGCGTGCAGCAGGCATTGCTCAAGCTGATCGAAGGTACGGTGGCCTCGGTTCCCCCGCAGGGCGGCCGCAAGCATCCGCAGCAGGAGTTCCTGCAGGTCGATACATCCAACATCCTCTTTATTTGTGGGGGTGCGTTTGCCGGTCTCGACAAGGTGATTCGCGATCGCTCCGAGAAGGGCGGCATCGGCTTCTCAGCCGAAGTCAAAAGCAAGAAAGAGCAGAAGAACGTTGGCGAGACACTGCGTGAAGTCGAGCCGGAAGACCTGATCAAGTACGGCCTGATCCCGGAATTCGTCGGTCGCCTGCCGGTTATCGCCACGCTCGAGGAACTCGACGAGGACGCGCTGGTACAGATTCTGACCGAACCGCGCAATGCGCTGGTGAAGCAATACCAGAAACTGTTTGGTATGGAAGACGTGGAAGTCGATTTTCGTGCCGATGGTCTCAAGGCCGTTGCCCGTCGCGCCATGGAGCGCAAAACCGGTGCCCGTGGGCTGCGTTCCATCCTGGAAGCAGTACTGCTCGACACCATGTATGACATTCCCTCAGAGCCCAGCGTCTCCAAGCTGGTCATCGATGAAGCAGTGATCCTGGGCCAATCTGCCCCGCTGCTGATCTACGAGAACAGCGAACCGGAGCGCGCGGTGGTTCCTGACGACTGATTCCGTCTGCCCGCCTTGTAATTTGCGTTCATCAGCCCCATCTTGAAGAGTATGCCCTTTGGTACGGGCTGAAATGCGCGTGCCTGTGCTGGTCTCAGGGCCATTAATCCCAAGGAAATCAATGTCATGGTTGCAGATGTAGAACAGGCGGGCGAATTCCCATTGCTACCCCTGCGGGACGTGGTGGTGTATCCGCACATGGTGATCCCGCTGTTCGTGGGCCGGGAACGATCCATCCTCGCGCTCGAAGCCGCCATGAACAACGACAAGCAGGTATTGCTGGTGGCCCAGACCAATGCCGGCGAGGACGATCCGGGTGGCGACGATATCTACGACGTCGGCACCATTTCCACCATCCTGCAGTTGCTCAAATTGCCCGACGGAACCATCAAGGTGCTGGTCGAGGGCGGCTCGCGCGCGCGCATCGACAAGTTCCTGGGTGACGGTGACTTCTTCCGCGCCGATGTCAGCCCGCTGGAAACCGAGCAGATGAGCGATCGCGAGTCCGAGGTGCTGGTGCGCGCGGTCATGTCGCAGTTTGATCAGTACGTACAACTGAGCAAGAAAGTTTCCTCGGAAGTGCTGACTTCACTGGCGGGCATTGAAGAGCCGGGCCGGCTGGCGGACACCATCGCAGCCCACCTGACCCTGAAGCTGGAAGAAAAACAGAAGATTCTCGAGATGGCTGCCGAACGCGAACGCGTTGAGCACCTGATCTCCCTGCTGGAATCCGAAATTGACCTGTTCCAGGTCGAAAAGCGGATTCGCGGACGCGTCAAAAAGCAGATGGAAAAAAGCCAGCGCGAGTACTACCTGAACGAACAGATGAAGGCGATCCAGAAAGAACTGGGTGAAATCGAGGACGGTCCCTCCGAATGGGAAGACCTCAAGAGCCGCATCGATTCTTCCGGCATGTCCAAGGAGGCCAAGCAGAAGGCCACCAGCGAGCTCAACAAGCTGCGTATGATGTCGCCAATGTCGGCAGAAGCCACGGTGGTGCGCAGCTACCTGGACTGGATCCTGGGCATGCCCTGGAAAAAACGCTCGCAGATACGCAATGACATCCACCGTGCAGAGGCCATCCTCGACGAGGATCATTACGGACTCGAAGAGGTCAAGGCACGCATACTGGAGTATCTCGCGGTACAGCAACGCGTAAAACGCGTGACCGGCCAGGTGCTGTGCTTGGTGGGGCCTCCCGGCGTTGGCAAGACCTCGCTGGGCCAGTCGATCGCGCGGGCCACCAATCGCAAGTTCGTGCGCATGGCGCTGGGCGGCGTGCGCGACGAAGCAGAGATCCGTGGTCACCGGCGTACCTACATCGGCTCCATGCCCGGCAAACTGCTGCAGAAGATGACCAAGGTGACAACCCGCAATCCCCTGTTCCTGCTCGACGAAGTCGACAAGATGGGCATGGACATGCGCGGTGATCCGGCATCCGCACTGCTTGAAGTGCTCGATCCCGAACAGAACTCGACCTTCAACGATCACTACCTGGAAGTCGACTTTGATCTTTCCGAGGTGATGTTTGTCTGCACCTCCAACTCCATGAACATTCCCGCACCATTGCTGGACCGCATGGAGGTCATTCGCATTCCCGGTTACACCGAGGACGAGAAAGTGAATATCGCGATGCGCTATCTCGTTCCCAAGCAGATTGAGAACAACGGTGTAGTCGATCAGGAAGTCACGCTGCCCGAGGAAACCGTGCGCGACGTGATCCGGTATTACACCCGCGAGGCCGGCGTGCGCAGCCTGGATCGCGAGATTGCCAAGCTGTGTCGCAAGGTCGTCAAGATTCACGCGGTCAATGGTGAGCGGGATCCGGTCACCGTGCATCCGGCAGACCTCGAAGATTACCTGGGTGTGCGCAAATTCAAGTACGGGCTTGCAGAGGAAGAGAACCGCATCGGGCAGGTGACTGGCCTGGCCTGGACCCAGGTCGGTGGTGAACTGCTGACCATCGAGGCAGTGTCCGTACCCGGCAAGGGTAAGCACATCACCACCGGTTCGCTGGGTGATGTCATGCAGGAATCCATCAAGGCAGCCATGACGGTTGTGCGTTCACGTTCTGCCTCGCTGGGCATTGCCGCAGACTTTTACGAAAAGCATGACATCCACATTCATGTCCCGGAGGGTGCCACGCCGAAAGACGGGCCCAGTGCGGGCGTCGGCATGTGCACCGCCATGGTGTCGGTGCTGACCGGTATCCCGGTCCGTGCAGACGTGGCCATGACCGGCGAAATCACCCTGCGTGGACAGGTATTGCCTATCGGCGGGCTGAAGGAAAAACTGATTGCTGCGCAACGCGGGCAGATCAAGACCGTGATTATTCCCGATGAAAACCAGCGTGACCTGCGCGAGATTCCGGAGAAAATCAAAAGCGCCGTTGAAATTGTACCGGTACGCTGGATAGACGAAGTGTTCAAGGTCGCCCTGCAGTATCCACCGACGCCACTGCCACCCGTGGAAGAGGTCGTCAGCAGCGACGACGCGGCGGATGAGGACAGTGGCCGCGCCAGTACGCACTAGACCGTAAGCAGCCGGAATCGGGCGTGTGCCGGTTTCGACTTCCCTGTTACCCCTTCACATTTCTGACGTGCGGTTCCGTGCGCGTCCGGTTGCGCGCTCGCTTGGTTGCGTGCGCATGGCCACTTGCGCCCCGGTTCCGGGGCGCCTGGTTTTCTGATCTTTCGCTGACGCTTTTATGCGCGTGCATATCGCATGACAG